>CADBMM010000062.1 GCA_902795795.1 uncultured Lachnospiraceae bacterium
CCTGATCAACGCCGAAGCGTGCGGATATTGCCTTGAAATCCGCACGCTTGGCTGACTGTGTCCATTTAGTCATTATTTTTTATTTTTAGCGTATAATTTTCTGCTCATGATGTACCAGAGGTTGCCGGTAACGAATACTGAGGAATATGTACCCGCTATAAGACCGATGATGATCGGAAGCGAGAAATCCCTGATCGCCGGAACGCCCATGAGGAACAGCACGAAGATCGTGATGAATGTCGTAAGTGTAGAATAAATACTTCTTGTAAGCGTCTGAGATATCGAAGCATTTACGATATCCTTCAGATCGCTGCCTGCCATGACATTAAGGTTCTCACGGATACGGTCGAATATGACGATTGTGGCGTTGATCGAGTAACCAAGGATCGTAAGCATAACGGCGATAAAGCTGCTGCCGACCGAAAGCCTAAAGAACGCATAGAATGCAAGCACTACGCAAAGGTCATGTATAAGTGCGATGACTGCACTGGATGCAAACCGGATATTTCTGAATCTCAGCCAGATGTAGAGCAGCATGCAGATGACTGCTATGATGACCGCCCTGACGGCGTTGGTCCTCATCTCTCCGCTTATAGTTGCAGAAATATTTTCGGCCTGGATATTGTCCGGATCGATTGCGGGATAAGCCTCGACAAGGGCCTCATTCAGCGCCTGTCTCTGATCAAGCGTAAGCTCGTTGGTCTTTATAACGACCTGTGTAGACGCCTGCACCTGCTGGAAGGTGACTGCAGAATCACCTGTTACATCCATGACTATCGGCTTGACATCCGCTTCAAGTGTTTCCAGTGAAAGATCCTCACCGAAATCTACCGTTGTAGATGTACCGCCTACGAAATCAAGTCCGTAGTTGAGGGCTTTGCCTTCTCTTGCATTTCCGATACCCATTCCGATGGGAACGCATACTACAAGGATTATTGCTATGGCAAAGAATACTGCCTTTTTGCCGACAAAATTGAAGATCTTGTGATCTTTTACTGTTGTATACATCTTAACGCTTCTGGCGCCCAGTCCGTAGAATGCATAGCTGAACAGTCTGGAAATAACCAGTGATGTGAACAGTGAGAGCACGATACCAAGGGCAAGCGTAACTGCGAAGCCCTTGATGCTTCCGGTTCCGAGGAAATACAGAACAGCTGCCGCGATAAGCGTTGTGATGTTACTGTCGAAAATCGCGGAGAATGCTTTCTTGAAGCCTTCCTGGATCGCGCCTAAAAGGCTGCGTCCGGCGAAAAGTTCTTCTCTTACACGGGCGTATATGATAACGTTCGCGTCTACGGCCATACCTATCGTCAGGATAACGCCGGCGATACCGGGCAGGGTAAGCGTAAGCTCAAATGCGTTTATGAGGCAGAGATCAAGCAGTGCGAAGAGGTAAAGCGCCCAGGCTGCTGCAAGTCCGGATACCCTGTAAACGAAGATCATGAAGAGCATTACGATGATAATGCCTATGATACCCGCAATGAGTGAAGTGTGGAGTGCTTCCTGTCCGAGAGAAGCTCCTACGATATTTGAATAGATCTCTTCGAGCTCAAGCGTCAGGGAACCGATCCTGATATAGGTAGCAAGCGTCTGAGCTTCTTCAAGATCGCTCATACCTTCTATCTGGCATTTCCCGCCTGTGATAACGGAATTAACTCTCGGTGCGCTGACGATCTCTCCGTCATAGTATATGGAGATGGTCTTGCCGAGGTTGTCGGTAGTCATCTGCTCAAACGTAGCTGCGCCTTCACTTGTAAATGTAAGCGAAACTATATATTCGCGAAGGCCTGTCGTATTGTTGGTATATGTAAGTCCTTCTGCCGATGCGACAGAAGATCCGTCAAGTGTGGAACCGTCAGAACCAACAAACTGAAGTGAACCGGGCTTGCCCAGTTCTTCGAGTATCTTGTTGGCATCTGTTACTCCAGGGATCTCGACCGTGATACGGTTAAGTCCGACCTGATAGACCTGAGACTCCGTGCTGTAGCTGTCGACACGCTGCTGCAGCTTGTAGATCGTATCATCCATATCGGTCTGGGACGGATTTGACTCAACTGTCTGATAGGTAATGCTGACACCACCTGAAAGATCAAGTCCGGTATGGATGTGGCGGATCGATCCGCTGGCATTCATGCCCCATCCGGCGATTGCGGTGTAAGTAAGCAGCACAGTCACGACAAGCATGAGTATTATAGCTGCAATACTCTTTGATTTTTTCATTTGAACTTACCTTCTTTCATTATTCAAAATCAGCTAAAGCTGCTTTGATCATTAAAGCGCATTCGATTCTTTTTTTCTGCAGTGCGCAGCCTATTGCATAATTTCCGGTTATGTCGCCGGAGAAATTATAGGCGTTCGCGGCGCATCCTCCGCTGCAGTAGAATCTTGCGAAGCAGTCCGCGCATTCCTTTTTGGAATACACATTGACTTTTGCGAACCTGTCTTTCAGAGCGATATCTGTAATACCGTCTTCTACATTTCCCATCCTGAAACCGTCGAGTCCGACAAACTGATGGCACGGATAAAGGTCTCCCTCCGGGGTGACTGCCAGGTATTCTCCTCCCGAGCCGCAGCCCGACAGGCGTTTGTATACACAGGGTCCGCCTTCCAAGTCTATCATAAAGTGGAAGAAATTAAAGCCTCTTCCTTCTTTTTCTCTTTTTAATATTTCCTGTGCGAGTATATCATACTGCTCGCATATTACAGGAACATCCTCTTCCGTTATGGCGTAATCCGCTTCCGGAGGCGCTACGACCGGCTCGATGGATATCTGTTTGAACCCGAGATCCGCCATATGCAGGACGTCTGCGGCAAAATCGGTATTATAATGAGTGAACGTACCCCTCACATAATATCTTTCCTGCCCGCGGCTTTCAGCTGCCTTTATGAACTTCGGAAGGATGAGCTCATAGCTGCCCTTTCCGTTTCTGAAAGGTCTCATGCGGTCGTGGACATCCTGCCGTCCGTCTATGGAGAGGACTATGTTGCCCATCTCCTTATTGACGAATTCCATTATTTCATCGTTCAGAAGTACGCCGTTAGTCGTAAGAGTAAAACGGAAATTTTTTCCCGCTTCCTTCTCCCGCATGCGTCCATATTCTACCAGATTCTTCACGACATTCCAGTTAAGGAGCGGCTCTCCTCCGAAGAAATCCACTTCGAGATTTTTTCTCGACCCGGAATTTTCAATCAGAAAATCCAGTGCCTTTTTACCGACTTCAAAGCTCATAAGAGCGCTGTCGCCGTGGTATTTTCCTTCGCCGGCAAAGCAGTACCTGCAGGAAAGATTGCAGTCATGCGCGATATGCAGGCAAAGCGCCTTGACGACGGTCTCGTGCTTCTGAAAATCGTTTATGAATTTTCTGTATGGATCATCCGTAAAAAGCATGCCCTGAGCCTTAAGCTCTTCTATCTCGGACAATGCTTCCTTCGTTTCTTCGATTCCATATTTTCCGTCATGGCTCGATACAAATTTTTCGGCCGTCAAAAAATCATCCGACGACATGGCGTCAAGAATATCATACACCAGCTCGTCGACGATATGCACGGATCCGCTGTTTTCATCAAGCGCAATATTATATCCGTTGTTTTTATATAAATGTACCAAGGAAATCTACTCCCATACCCTCATACGACAAATGTTCCCAACGTCGGTCTCCCAATGTCAGGAACATTTGAAAAGATCATAAAATCTCCTGTACCGGCATTATTTTGAATGTTCGCAGGTCTGGTTTCCTACTGTACAGGATGTCTTGCAGGCAGACTGGCAGGATGTCTGGCATTCGCCGCAGCCGCCTTTTTTAACGGTATTCTGAAGTTTTTTTGTATTCAAAGTCTTAATGTGTTTCATCGCGATCTCCTTTTACAAAGCATTTTCTGTAATACTATATCACAAGCGCAAAACACGCGCAAGCAGTTTATTCATCCTGTTACTGTTCACACTCATTATACCCATACGGGTTTTTGCTCTGCCAGTTCCATGAATCCGCGCACATTCTGTTTATATCGAACTGTGTTTCAAACCCAAGAACCTTTTTAGCTTTGGCCGGATCGCAGTAGCAGACAGGAATATCGCCGGCACGTCTCGGCTTGTATTCGAATTTCAGTGTTTTTCCGCAGGCTTTTTCAAATGCATGGAAAACTTCCATAACGCTGTAACCTCTGCCCGAGCCCAGATTGAATACGTCGCTGCCTGTCATTTTATTAATATGATCAAGGGCGAGCACGTGCCCTCTTGCAAGGTCGCAGACATGAATATAGTCTCTTATGCATGTGCCGTCCGGGGTATCGTAATCATTTCCGAAAACTCCGAGCGCCTCTCTTCTGCCTACTGCCACCTGCGCGATATACGGAACGAGGTTGTTCGGTATTCCCTTAGGATCTTCTCCTATGAGGCCGCTTTCATGTGCTCCGATAGGATTGAAATATCTGAGCAGGATGACCTTCCATCTTTCATCTGCTTTCGCGGTATCGGTCAGGATCTGCTCTATCATCCATTTCGTCCAGCCGTATGGATTTGTGCACATGCCCTTAGGGCAGTTTTCTGATATTGGTATTTCCGCCGGATCTCCGTATACAGTAGCCGAGGAGCTGAATATGATATTGAATACCCCATGTTCCCTCATGGACCTGATAAGATTCAAAGTTCCGCCGATATTATTATCATAGTATTCTACCGGTTTTTCTACGGATTCGCCCACGGCTTTAAGGCCGGCGAAATGTATGACGGCATCAGGTTTTTCAACCTCGAACGCTTCATCGAGTTTTGCTTTGTCACAGATATTTACTTCATGAAAGGTAAAATCCTTTCCGGTTATCTGTTTTACGCGCTCGATCGCTTTTTTATTTGAATTTGAAAGGTCGTCGACGACCGTTATTTCATATCCTCTTTCCAGAAGTTCTACACATGTATGGCTGCCTATATATCCGGCCCCGCCAGTAACCAGTATTTTCATTTGTTAAGCACCGTCCTTTTATAATAAGTTTCAGATCTGCCGCGATTTCGCAACGCTGGCCCTTACTGCATCCATAACAGCAGCACGAAGCCCCATGTCTTCAAGCACATTTATACCTTCTATTGTCGTTCCGCCGGGACTTGTTACCTCATCTTTAAGCTGGGCAGGGACTTTTCCGGAACAGACTGCCATCTTTCCGCTGCCAAGCACCGCCTGCGACGCCAGTTCGTAGGCCAGCTTCCTGGGCATTCCTTCCGCGACCGCTCCGTCAGCCAGAGCTTCGATGAACATGAATACAAAAGCCGGGGAAGCCCCGCTTACTGCCGAAGCCACATCTATAAGCTTTTCATCGACCTTTGCGGTCCTTCCAAGGCATTTAAATATACTGAATATCTCTTCAGCTTTATCTTCCGGAACATTTTCTCCGGGAGTAATGCTCGTCATTCCCTCGCCTACCATGGCCGGCGTATTCGGCGCGGTACGTACCAGGGCAACTTCTTTACCGAACTGCTCATTGAACCATTTAAAAGTCTTGCCTGGCGCAAGCGAAACGAAGACTTTGCCTTCGGTATCCGTATCCCTTATCTCCGCTATGACCTTCTCCATCATCTGCGGTTTGATACCGAATACCACGATATCTGACTTTTCCACAACTTCCCTGTTACATCCGGCGGCATTTATCTTAAGTATTTCTTTTATATAAGACTTTGTATTTTCACTTGCGGCCGATGCTATGATATCTTCCTGCTTCGCATACCCGCTGTTTATCATTCCGGTGATTATGGCTTTCGCCATATTTCCGCAGCCTATAAATCCGATCATCCGGCGTTACCTCCATGTCTGCATTCTTCAAAAACTGTTCGATCCAAGCTGCCTATTATCATAACAATTTTTCACTCTCCGCACAAGAGTACGTTGCTCCATTCAAAAAACCACCCGGAGGATCGTAAGCGATTCTCCGGGTGGTGATCACGGTCTGGCAGTTATCTGCGTTTCAGTCCCGTGCAGATATAATTCATTTAAGGCTGTTTCGAAGGATCATCCTCGCTGTGAAAGCTGCGAGATCACTTCATAAGTTCCAAGGGTAATGGTAAGATCGATCTCCTTGTATTCACCTTCCGAAGCCCTCATGACAGTCATTTCAACGGTCTCTCCTGCAGCATAGTATTTAAGCACGTTCTGGAGATCATCGTAGGACTGTACGCTCTGGCCGTCGAACTTGACAAGTACATCTCCGACCTTTACGCCGGCTTCTTCTGCCGGGCTGCCATCAAGCACCGACTCGAAGCATACGCCGACAGGGATGCTGTAGGCCTTTGAAATATCAGATGTAACGCTGACACATGTAACGCCCAGATATCCGGCCTCATCTTCTTCTACAAGTTCCCTTGTTTCGCGGTTCATAAGCTCTTCAAGAATAGGTTCTGCCTTGTCGATAGCGATCGCATAACCGATACCATCTACGACTGCGCCTGAGGAGCTGACCGACTCCTTCGCTTCATTGATGCCGATAAGCTCGCCTCTCATATTGAAAAGTCCGCCGCCGGAATTGCCTGAATTGATAGGAGCATCTGTCTGGATAAGGTCATCCTGGGTTATAGTATATTTTCCATCGGAGAATTGCATCTGTCTGTGCAAAGCGCTGATTACACCGCTGGTAACTGACTGTCCGTATCCCAGAGCGTTTCCGATTGCTACAGCTCCCTCTCCAAGTACCAGCTCGTCGGAATTACCGATCGTTGCGATCTTTATCTGATCATATGTCTCCTGCGGAATATCTTCGAGCTTTACAGCCACTATAGCCAGATCGTTGTTCGAATCTGTTCCTTTTACAAGTGCTTCCACTGTGGTTTCATCTATAAATCCTACGGAAAGACTTGTGGCTCCGCTCACAACATGATTGTTGGTAGCGATCAGAAGTTCAGTGTCGTTTACTCCGACAATTACACCGCTGCCGGCGCCCTGCGCTTCATAGGACTGAGTCTGTCCGAACATGTTCTGCATCTCCACCGTCGTCACGCATGCTATCGTTACAAGCGAAGGCATGCAGTTTGCTGCGACTTCGGCCACGCTGCCTGTCGCCTCTGTTGCAGTTGTGGATGAAGTATAATCCGCTCTGGATAATTCAACATTGCCAGCAACGCTTTCCAGATCGGCTGCTTCAATGACAGCAAGCGCATCTGATGAAGCTTCGGCCGATGCTTCTGACTCAACAGCTGCCTTAGTGTTGTAAAATACCGTATTTCCAAGGAAGTTCACTCCATAAAATACCGATCCTCCGACCAGTCCGCATACTGCGGCGATCGCTGCGGCAAAGCCAAGCTTTTTTCCTATGCCCCATCTTTTCTTTGTGGGGGCATTATTATTGCCCTGCTCCGCAAACTCAGGCTCTCCAGAGGTGTCATAGCTTTCATATGTTTTGTTTTCGTTACTTTCCGCAGCCACGGAATCCCATCCTTTATAATCTGGATTGATCTGTTCTCCTGTTATCGGATCAAAATTATTCATTCTGCTGTTCTCATTATCATTTTCGCTCATGATTTCATTCTCTCCTTTATATATTATTCACCGGTTGACCGGTATCTCTTGTTCTTATGGTTTGAATGATAATAGCAATATGTGTTTAAATTGTGATGTTTTTTCATTAAATTGTGTTTTTTCTGTGTCCTGCATAAACATGCATACGTCTGCAAAATATACTTGTATATCTCAGAATAATTAGATATAATGAGGTCTCAAATGACAAATATTAACATTTGCATTATTTCAGGAGGTTAAAATGAAAAAACTTAAAATTATTTCAATCCTTATGACTATCGCTTTAGTAGCGGCAGTCGCAGCCGGATGCGGCAGCTCAAAACCTGCTGCAACATCTAAAGAAAGCTCAGCAACTTCAGCAGCAAGCACAACGCCGGCAGCTGCAGAAGTATCTGCAACATCTGAGAGCGAATCATCAACTGCATCAGCAAGCGAAGCTTCTTCAGCAAGCGAAGCTTCTTCTGCAAGCGAGGCTTCTTCTGCAAGCGCAGCTTCCTCTGCAAGCGCAGCTTCTTCTGCAAGCACAGCTTCTTCAGCTTCAACAGCTGCAGCCGGTGACCTTGTTCCGAGCATCACCATCGAATATGGCGATGTAGCAGCAATCGAAGCTCTTGCAAAAGATGCACAGAACAAAAAAATCGAAGAAGGAACAGTTGTTGCGATCAGCGGATACTACTCAAAGCCCGTCAGCAGCATGAATATCATGGAGTCTGACGACAGCGGCAAAAAAGGTATCGTTATGATCGTTGACGGAGACTGGGAAGCTCCCGCAGAAGGAACCGATATCGATATTATCGGAACTTTCGTTAACGGCCAGTACAACAGCGAACTTCACGTTCTTCCGGAGAACATCACCATTAAGTAATTACCGGAAACAACTCTGATTCTGATTTACAACATCTTAAAACAAACTGCCGCATCGATCTGATGCGGCAGTTTGTTGCAATATGCTCTGTTCCTCGATTTATACATACCGATGTAAAAACTATCTATCTTTCCGGCACTTTCTCCGGTCCCGGCACCTCCTTTATTTTTTTCTTTTCTACCAAGATTTTTTGTGTATAATAATAACTCGGTATTTATTTAACATGTAATTATATAAAAAGAAGGTCAAGTAATTCATGGCAATAGCAGTATTATTATTCATTGTCGGACTGGTATGCCTGATAAAAGGCGGCGACTGGTTCGTAGACGGTGCCTGCGGCATCGCAAGAAGATTTAATTTATCGGAGCTTATAATAGGAGCTACTGTTGTATCTATCGGTACGACTCTTCCCGAAGTCATGGTTTCGGCAACATCGGCCATAGAGGGCCATTCCGAAATAGCCTACGGAAACGCCATAGGTTCAATAATCTGCAATACGGCTCTTATCTCGGCACTGACAATGGCTATCCGCCCCGGAAAAGTAGATAAAAGCCGGCTTAAGATACCGGTCATTTTCTTTTTTATCGCTGCTGCGTTTTACTGTATCATGGCATATGCAAATGGCGGCTTCCCAAGATCCGCCGGCATCATACTGCTTGCAATATTCGTTTTATACATGTTTATCAGCATAAAGAACATGAAAACGCAGGAAACATCACCAGCTCAGCAAAACAGCGAAACACCTGCCGTTGAGTCAAAGCCTCTAAAAGATATATTACTGCTCGTTATCGGAGCAGCGCTTATCGCTGTAGGTGCAAGGCTTCTGGTAGATAACGGAACTAAAATTGCCGAAAATCTGGGCGTTCCCGAATCGGTGATCGCCTTAACGATGGTAGCTATCGGCACGAGTCTTCCCGAACTTGTTACCGCTATTACTTCTCTTGCCAAAGGCCACGCTGCCCTTTCGGTTGGTAATATAATCGGAGCAAATCTTTTTAACCTCGTGCTTGTAAGCGGTATGGCTATTACATTAAGACCTTTCTCGCTTCCTTCAGGCAAGACAATAGCAGGCGTTAACGCGGCGCTCGTGCTGGACACTCCCCTGATGCTCTTCGTAATGCTCTTTATGACCATCCCTGCCATACTTAAAGGAAAGCTTTACAGATTCCAGGGTATCGTCCTGCTCGCCGTCTACGCAGCCTTCTGCGTGATCCAGTTTACGATGTAAAAAAGGGGCTGTGAAAAAAGCATAGCCTGAAAAGCAAAGAAGGATCAAGGGTTTAACAAAGCCCAAGATCCTTCTTTTGTGTTAAAATTA
>CADBMM010000063.1 GCA_902795795.1 uncultured Lachnospiraceae bacterium
AGCACACGTGGCAGCCTGCTTCTCAGGCCCGGGTTGCTGTCGAGGAATTTCTGCATTTCATCAGTATATCCGGCCATGACGACCGCAAGATTTTCTCTGTTGTTTTCTATCTCGCTTACCAGCGCATTGACTGCCTCGATACCAAAGGTGTCTCCGTCTCCCATGACAAGCGAATACGCCTCATCAATGAAGAGAATACCGCCAAGTGCCGAACGTACCGCATCTTTGACCTTGATCGCGGTCTCGCCCTGATAGCGTCCTACCAGATCTGCGCGGACACACTCCACAAAAACATCCGGCCGTTTGAGAAGGCCGAGGTGATAGTAGATCCTGTTCAGCAGTCTGGCGACGGTCGTTTTTCCCGTACCCGGATTTCCGGTGAAGATCATATTCAGCGAAATAGGATTCGATGCGATCGCAAGTCCCCGCTTTATGCTTTCATTCCGGATTCTTACGGCATTAACGAACCCATTGACCTCGTCTTTGACAGATGCAAGTCCCGTCAGCGCATTTAATTCCTTTAAGCATGAATCCAATGTTGATAGTTCATTTGTCAGCGTCCCGAAATCTTCTGCTTCCAACACCTGCAGATCTTCAGTTCCAATGGATTCCATATTTTCAGACAGACGCAGCGCCTGATGCTCTATCGCTTCATCCAGTAGTCTGCGTGCAAAACGGGCATTGTCAAAGGTCTCATCCACTTTTCCCTTATCCGTCCTTGCAAGAATGATCTGGCGTGCTTCACTCTTGATATAAAAGTGCTTTGCGGCAGCCATGCTGACGAGGATATCGACGATCTCGTCCGGGGAATAATCATCGATATGGATCTTATGATCAAAACGGGACGCCAGACCGGGATTTGCGAAGCGGATCATCTCATCCATCCTGTCCCGATAACCCGCGAGGATGCAGCAATACTCTCCGCGATGGTCCTCCATATCCTTGAGCAGTGTATCGATCGCCTCGGTACCGAAATCCTTATCATCATCTTTTTTAAAGAGCGTATATGCTTCGTCGATAAAAAGTGTGCCGCCTCTGGCCGACTCAATGACAGACGCCGTCTGCTTCGCCGTCTGTCCGATATATTGTCCGACCAGTTTGCCGCGATCTACTTCGACATATACATCCCCGCTCAGGAATCCCATGTTGTGAAGCATCCTGCCGATGATCCTTGCGACCGTTGTCTTTCCTGTTCCCGGATTTCCCGTGATTATAAAATAAAAGCCCTGTTTCCCCTGTGAGATCCCCATCGCCTTCTGACGCATTGCATCGATCCTGAAGCGCTTATACATCTTATCCAGCTGATCCTTGACCGCCTCCATTCCGATGACACCGTCAAAGTAGGGTCTGAGTTCTGCGGAATATTTATCATTTCCCATGTATTGTACACGAAGGAACCTCCGGTCATCCGGATCGGGCTGCCAGCCTGTAAAAACATCGGCAGCCGGTTCCGTATCCATGATCGTCCCGACCCGTTCTCCGTTCGCATACTGCGCCTCTTCCTTCCGCCCGTCCGGATAAGAGATCATAAAACGGCCTTCCATCATGTTATTCCGGAATTCGCCTTCATATACCGTTCCATCCGGTGCAGTCAGCCTGCCGTGTCCCTGACGCATATATGTATTGTCAATTATCGGAAGTTCTCCTTCATAGATCCACCCACCGATATCCCCGCTTTGCTGCCCATAGCGATATACGACAGGCCCGATCGGATCATATCCCTTAAGCCTGCCTTCCAGCTCGTCGCCGTTTCCGAACGTGACCTTCGCCGGCCCGTTGATCTCATCATTATGGTATTCCGCTTCATATTTCGAACTCAGCGAACCGTCATCGTTATAAAAGACCGTCGTCCCCTGCCCTTCGCGCAGGTTATTCATCCAATAGCCTTCATAGGTACTGTTATTGCTTGGAAATGTCGCCTTTCCGTACCCATGCCACTGATAATTATCAAATCTTCCTTCGTAAACGCGCCCGTCCGCATAATGCATGGTCCCCACGCCTGTGACCGTGCCGCCTGTATATTCACCCACGTAATGCGCGCCATCATCAAAATCGATCTCTGCTTTGCCGCCCGGCAGATTTTTGATCATACTTAACCCCGTTTCTCAGAAATGACAGTTACATAAGCATCATACTACTTATCGTTCCATTTTAGTAGAAGGTTTCTGCTGAAAACCGGCTGTTGCTTTATATACAGCAAAATGTATAATGCGGAAGCCTCATTCTCCGACTGACGATATTAATATATATTTAACAATTTTATTTATTGTACTTAGATCATCTTTGTATTATTATAAATTTATTGTACTGAAATTATCTTTGTATTAATATAATATAAGAGATAATTTGTCATATGGAAA
>CADBMM010000064.1 GCA_902795795.1 uncultured Lachnospiraceae bacterium
GATGATACAATGATCAAGGACTGTATCAAGCTGTTCGTAGATGAAAATCTGGGCAGCGAAGCCGCAGCAGAGCCGGTACTTGACGGCGGCGGCCATACCATTTCCAATCTGACCTATGAGTCTGACGAATTTAACTGTGGAGCCGGATTGTTCGGAGTCAGCATCGGTACGGTCAAAAACATTACTGTAGAAAATGCCATTGTTAATGTTACTGAACCTGCGTCAATGGCGATCGGCTGTGTTGTAGGTTATAACATGTACGGAACAGTAGAAAACGTGCATCTTATCGGAAACAGTCATGCGACAGGAAATAACTGCACCGGCGGGATAATCGGTGGAAGCAATGGCGGAACTATTTCCGGCTGCACTGCCGAAGAAGTCACGGTAACAGTTATAGGAGATAATGATTTTTCATCAGGAAGGCTTATTCAGGTAGATACAGCAGAGGTAGGCGGGCTGATCGTAGGCGGCTGTTTTGGCGGCACGATCGATAACTGCACTGCATCGGGTACAGTAGAAGCAACAGGAAACGAACCTGTCGGCATGGGCGGGATCGGCGGCTGCCTTGAAATGATGGACAGCATTACAAACTGCACCGCGGATGTGACGATCGTTTCTGCAAAAGGCGGGCATGCGATTGGTGGCCTTTGCGGATATGCAGGAACCCATTCTGTATATGATGTAGCTGGCGAAGAGGGGATCTTTGTAACGAACTATCCTTCAGTCGTTGAAAACTGCCATGTGACTGTAGCTATGGATATACCAGGTGCAACGCACGTCGGCGGACTCATCGGAACAGGCCTGTATTACTTCGGAGAAGAGACTGCGTTTGATGTAACGAACTGCAGCGTATCCGGAACCATAGATGGCGCGGTGACGCCTGGAGCCCTTTTTGGACGTGCTGAAGGCTGCAGCTTTGACTCCTGTGAGGCAAATATTACGGCGGATGGAGAGGCGCTCACTGAAATGATCGGAACCACGGACAAGATGTATGAAAGCGCAGATCAGGCATTTGCGGATTCTATGTGATTTTTGCAATACCATTTGCTCCATCTGCAAAAAAGCATATCCGAGGGTATTATATAATTATCTTATAAATGAAAAGGAGGCTTTTCTATGGGGTATCTTGATAATAAAGTTGCAGTCATAACCGGGTCCGGGCGGGGCATCGGACGTGCGATCGCCCTTGGCTTTGCAGCAGAGGGAGCAAAGATCGTTACGAATAACCGCCGGCCGGGAAATATTATCGATACACAGCTTGCCGAGGAGAAACTGAACCGGCTGGCTCCGGAACAGAGAGAATTTGTCCTCGCAGAATACGAGCGTTACGGCGGCGATGCCGAAACGACGGCTCAGACGATCCGCAGCAACGGCGGAGAAGCAGTATCGTTTTTCGGAGATATAACAGATTTTGATACTGCTGGTGAACTGATACGCTGCGCCGCAGACACATTCGGCAGCGTGGACATCCTCGTCAATGTAGCCGGTGCTTTCGGCTTTTCTCCATTTGAAAAAATGACGCCTGAACTTTTCAATAAAGTGAATGATATAAAGCCGAAGGGTTATTTCAATACCTGCCGGCACGCCGTACCATATATGTTGGAGAAAGGATGGGGACGTATCATCAACTGTACTTCCCGTTCCTGGCTCGGCGACATCATACGTCAGGCGGAATACTGCACGGCGAACGCCGGGGCGGTCGGTCTGACCCGCGCCATAGCGGTGGAGTATAAATACAGGGGCATTACCTGCAATGCATTTGCGCCTTTTGCACGGACCAGGGCTTCGGTCGATCTGGAGATGTATGATAAAGCAGTGGATGCGGAAGACAGGGCCTGGGACATGGACTCCAGACCGGCTCCTGCGCCTGAGAACATTCCGCTTGCGGAAGAATTTGTTCCGTTCCTGTGCTATCTGTGCACAGATCAGGCTGCCCGTATCACTGGATCTGTTTTCAGCCTTGCCGGCAATACATTCGGTCTCTATTCCGATCCGGAGATCATCCGAAGCGTTTCCAAGCCTCTCGGAGAACACTGGACGGTGGATGAACTTGTAAAGAATGCGGACCGTATGATGTTTTCCGGTTACCGCAGTGTGACGGATCAGTACAAGTAAACGAGCGATACGGCGTGCAACCGGAATTGAAGAAAAGGTTCACGCTGATCAGATCAAAAACAATACCCCCTCAGCCTTTTTACGGCCGGGGGGAATCTTTTATGAAAGGAAATACAACACTATGTGGTACCCGGAGACGACTGAACATCTTTCTGAGATCATCCGCAAAGCCTGTGAAACAGGGGCAGGTCTGGTCCCTCTTTCTTCAGGACCGCCGCATCTGCATGGTGCTTCCGTCAATCCGGAAGCAGAGACTGTCTGTTTTGAAAAAATGAACAGGATCCTGAAGATCGACCGAAAAAACCGTTATGCCAGAGTTGAAGCCGGGGTCTCTTTTGGGACTTTGCTGCCGGCTCTGGCGGAGCATGGTCTGCGGGCGAACCATCCGTTCCTTCCGCGTGCAGGGAAATCAGTCGCTGCCAGTATGCTGGAGCGGGAAGCAGTATTGGTTCCAAAATATCAATATGACTATACCGACCCTCTGCTTACAGCTGAAGTAGTCTACGGCACCGGAGATGTATTCCGGACCGGTTCGGCTGCAGGTCCGGGACCGGTCGAAGAACTGAAAGCGGACATGGTCTGTCCATGGGGACCGGGATCGATCGATTTTCTGCGCTTTCTCTGCGGAGCGCAGGGTACGATGGGATTTGTAACATGGACGACACTTAAGACTGAGATAAGACCTTCAGAATCTGAGTTGTATTTTATAGAAGCAGAAGAGCCGGAAGTGCTTTCAAAACTTGCGGCAAAGCTGCTTTTCAAGCGCGTACCGGATGACTGTATCATTTTGAATGCCATAGCGTTTTCCGCCGCATTCTCTGAAGATACCAGGCAGGAAAACTTGATGAGAGAAAAGACTGCGCGGTGGATAATGATCTGCCGTATCAGTGGCTATGAGAGGCGGCCGCAAGAGCGCATACGGATCTACAGCGGTTATTTAAAAGATATCGCAGCATCGTACAGCCTTCGCCAAGGCACGACACTGTCCGGAGCTGAAGGTCTGGAAACTTTCATTGACAGCCGACTGGATGACTGCGACCGTTCGGATGTGTACTGGAAATTAAGACGCGGAAGAGTGCGTGAGATATTATTCCTGTGTCCGCCAAGCCGGGCAGGACTTCTGACAAAAATGCTGGAAGAGCGGACGAAAGTCCTGCCTCGGGAAAACGTAGGGATCATTATCCAGCCGCAGGTACAGGGCAGAGCCTTCAGGATAGAATGCGACTTGTTTCACTCTGAGTCGGAAAAGGAGATGTTCGAGAACTGTGCCTTGGAAGGAGAGAAGGCTCTTTTTGCTGCCGGGGCTTATTTCGACCGGCCATACGGGAAACTGCCTTCCCTTGTTTATCAGACTGATCCGGTCGGAGTGCAGGCGTTGAAGAAAGTGAAATCAGTATTTGATCCGAAAGGGATCCTCAATCCCGGAAAGCTATGCTTTTGAGGTGAGAAGATGGAGAAACTGAGTAATTATAAATATACGATGGATCAGTGCAATCACTGCGGGCAGTGCAAGTGGATCCATCCTTCCGGAATGCATGGATGGGATTACTCCGAGATATGTCCGATTTTCCATGAATACGGCTTTGATGCCTGCTCCGGACAGGGATTGATCAACATTGCAAAGGAGATCATGAACGGGACACTGCAATACGGAGACGGGCTTGAGAAAATGATCTATTCCTGTACGGCATGCGGCGCCTGTGACATAAACTGCAAAAGCGTGCGGGACATGGAAGTGCTGGACTGTATCCTTGCGCTTCGTGAGGACTGCGCCGTAAACGGTACGCTTCCGGAAGCGATCACCGAGAGAAAGAAAAATATCGGGGAGTCGCATAATATCTACGGCCTTCCGCACAGCGACCGCTGGAACTGGATCCCCAAAGACTGTGGGGAGGACCCGAACTCTGATACAGTGCTATTTCTTGGCTGTGCGGTGTCATACCGGCAGAGGGAGACGGCTCTGGCCGCGATGAAACTTCTGCGCGCCGGAGGTGTGAGCTTTCGTCTCCTCAGGGAGGAAGAATGGTGCTGCGGGGGAATATTATGGCGAAACGGTCAGACCGATGCGGCTGAAAAAGTGATACGGCGAAATATGGATCTGCTTCATGGACAAGGCGTACGCACACTTATAACCGCCTGCGGAGAGTGCTTCGGATTCTTTCGTGGAGCCTACCCGAAGTTCGGCGCGGTATCATTCAGAGTCAGACACATCAGTGAAGTTGCAGCAGAACTTTTGGAAAAGGGAAAACTGGCATTTCATAAGCTCGATATAGACGGACCGGTCACTTATCACGATCCCTGTCTGCTGGGACGGCTTTCGGAGGAATACGTTCCATGGAAGGGCACCATCCATTCATACGGGCTTCATGAACCGGAGAAAGTCTGGCGAAGAGGCGAATACGGCGTATATGACGCACCACGTATGCTCCTTCGGTCAATACCGGGCCTGGAACTTCGGGAAATGCCGCGGAACTGTGAAAATGCTTTCTGCTGTGGTGCACATGCGAAAGACGCAGACCAGGAATTTGCTTTAAAGACTGCGGCAGAACGGCGCAGGGAGGCAAAAAGCACAGGTGCGGGATGCGTGATTACAGCATGTCCGTTCTGCGAAGAGGCTCTCTCAGAACCAGGAGAAAACGCCTTGCCCTGTGTGGAACTGACCAGGCTGCTGGCAGATGCACTGGAAGGAGGAGAAGAATGAGTATGACGCTGGAGGCTTATAAAGAACTTGAAGCAGTCGTCGGGGAAAGGAACATAAGTAATAAACCATGGGTCCTTGCCGGAAACCGCGCTCGTACGCCTGAGTATCCTTTTGAATATCACAGCCCGGACGCAATAATTCTCCCAGGCTGCACAGAAGAGGTCCAGGAGATCGTCCGGATCTGCAACCGGCATAGGATCTGCTTTGTCGTAACTGTGTCCGGGGCCAGCGTAGATGCTTATGCGAACCGCGGCGATACAGTGCTCATAGATCTCAGGAGGATGAACAGGATCGTCGAGATCAATGAGGAAGACCGCTATGCGGTCATCGAACCGGGCGTACGCCATGTACAGCTGTATCCTGAACTTAGGAAAAAAGGGTTCACTTACGTCACAGCTGCGGTCGGGCCGGGCGGATCGGTCCTGGCAAATTATACAAGTACATCCGGAGACAACCACAACCAGCATGGTGCGTCCCGTGCAAACCGTTATTTACTGGGCGTGGAGATGGTGACTCCGGAAGGGGAGATCCTTCGGACCGGCTCACTTCAGACCGGTTCTGGATGGTTCTGCCCTGACGGACCGGGCCCTGGCTTGCGGGGCCTTATAAAGGGCTTTTTCGGCAGCCACGGACAGATGGGCATTATTACAAGAGCAGCTATTGCGCTTAATCCATGCAAAGGTCCAAGAGAAATACGCACGGAAGGGCACAGCCCTCATCAGCACATTTATCTGGACAGTGAATGCAGCAAAGTTCGCGTCTTCAATTATAAAAGTCTTGATGACGTACGGGAAGCCATGCTGCGAATCGGCGAAGCCGAGATCGGATCTACGGTCATGAAGTTTTTCTATCTGACTCTGGCCGTAATGATGACTGATTCCGCGAATGAGTTCCACAAACTCTGGCCGCGCATCCGCCGGGAACTGCCCATGCCGCTTGTCGTACATCTTGCGACGGAATCGCCGGAGGAGATGGCATACGAGGAGGGTATTCTGAACGATATAGTGGAGGAGACCGGGGGCGTAAGGATCGCGCCGGATCTGGAAAACTGGTGGAACGAGCACATGGACTTTTTCATGGTCGTCAGTGTGCTGCAGAGGACACTGCGCCTTGGCGGAGGGTGGATGCCCATAAAGCTGGGAGCGGATTCCGTAAGTCATATAGTCGAAGTCGGTAAAAGTATTTCCGAGTTTATCTATGATTATACGGATACCGGAAAGATTTTTGATGCGCCGGAAAACTTCCAGATAGTGCCGATGGAGTACGGCCATTTTGCACACATCGAGCTGCTCTTCATGTATGACCGTACCGATCCGAATTCGGGAAAAAATGTGGCTGAATTCCGGAAAACCTCGCGTTATACGGACCTGAAACACCATTATCATGCGGAGACCCTCGGCTGCCTGAATGAAACGACCGAGCTGTTAGGTCCACTTTACTGCAATTACCACTTATGGATGCGGGCTCTTAAAAATGCGTTCGATCCTGAAAATCTGGCTAATCCGATATTGAAGGAATGATCATGGGTTCTGCCAAAGAAGTAAAAGCCTACATTCTTCTAAATTGACATCCGGCAGGCGATTCTGATAGAATATTTTCAGTTAAATTCGCCGCCGGGTGAAAGTTAAGACTTCGGTTCCGTATCGTTAGGCCTTTGAAGATACGGACTCCCGGAGTTTTTTTATTTGTGGAGGTATTGAAATCATGGCATGGATAGTACTGATCTTTTCGGGAGTAATGGAAGCTGTATGGGCAACTGCGCTTGGAAGGATGGATGGTTTAAATAAGATCACGCCTCTCATCATATTCATTGCCGGGCTTGTCCTTAGCATGCTCGGGCTGGGATATGCAATGAGGAGCATTCCGACCGGCACGGCCTATTGCATCTGGACCGGAATCGGCGCGGCGATAACCGTAATAATCGGGATCGTGACAAAGACGGAACCTGTATCTGTGCTGAAAATCGTATTCCTTATTGGTCTTGTATGCTGTGTTATCGGCCTTAAGGTAGTCTCAAAAGGCTGACTGTAAAACATTATAAGATTGAGAGATTTAAACTTTTGCGTTATAATGCCTGAATGTGCGCGTATTTACGTCCATTATTTCACCTGATCCGGAATCCACGTGTCCTGGAATATTTGCCGAGGACGACATAGATCAACGATCGGAGACTATACCAAATGAATTGAGGCTTGCAATGA
>CADBMM010000065.1 GCA_902795795.1 uncultured Lachnospiraceae bacterium
GAATCTGAGTATGTCCTTTCCGTAGTCCAGGACAAATTGCTCGAACTCGTTATTATTCATTGCAAGTTATCCTTTTCCTGTTTTCCAAATAGTCGACTATAAGGTCTTTGCCCTTACACATATATATTGTCGTAACTTCCCAAATGGTTCACGCTTCTTTGAAATAGTCTTCTTTGAAGTGTCTGCAGATTCCGAATATACAGTTATATTTGAATAAGTGATACTATAACATTTGGAAGAATCCAAAGAAACCGGCGGTTTCGTGGCAGAGGTTTCCAAAGGGGACAGCGTCCCTTTTGGCACACGACTTTCCTTGGAAAGTCTAGTGTGTTATACCTTTATAAGGCAGACCGAATACGGATATGATGAGTGCCCAGTTGAAGCACGATTCATTTCCGCATTTTTCTTTGCGAAAGGTTGCTCCCTCAGAGGGAGAACCATGAGCGAAGAAAAGGTACAGGCGATGTGACAATCGTCACAGAACCTGTACCGGCACGGGCTGCGGAATAGAGGTATATCAAAAAACGGACTGGCTCAATACCACCATGGAAGCTCCAGACGGAAGTTGTCGAGGGCGGATCGTTCGATGCTTTTGGCACGGCTGGGGCTGAGATGAAAATGGATGGCTGTCTCCTCGCGATCATGCAGAACATCATCTTCAAAACCAAAGCGATATCGGAGATAAGCTGCCTCCCGCTGAGAAATCATTTTCAATGCATGATAGATTTCTTCAATCTGCTCTTTCTCGATCAGGATCTGTTCCGGTGTTTTTGAATATTCGTTAAAGAGGCTGTCATAAAAACTGCTCTCATCATTGTCCTGATCGTTATGAGGCTCGACGTCAAGACTCAGCATCTTACCAGGGTTCGGAAGCGCGGATGCGCATTTCCGGACATAGTCCATCATCGCGTTTTCGGAGACCCGGGATGCATAGGTTCGGAACGAATATCCTTTTTCCGGAAGAAAGGACTGGACAGCTTTCAAAAACCCTATGGATCCTTCCTGAAGGAGATCGTCCGATTCAATTTGCAGACCGGCATATTGTGCTTCATATTTGGACGCCTGTGCCTGAAGCATTGGCAGCAAATTGAGAATCAGTTCATTCTCCGCATAGTTGTCTCCTCCCTGAGCGAGAATGCACAATTCTTCATTTGTCATGATCCGGATTCTGCAGACCTTTCAGAAAATCCAATAATCCGATCCTGAGCGGCGTTGTCTTTTCCTCGGGTATGCCCGCCTCTTCTATGGTTTTTGCAACGGCTTCCGTCAGATCCTCGGCAGTTGTTTTGCTGAGATCTACAGCTTCCCCGTTTTTGGAAAGATTGGCACGCAGACGATCTAATATTTCAGCGGTCACCTTGTTTTGTTCTTCGGAAGCAGAGGCAGCGCTTTGCTTTATGTCGTGCACAATTTTCATGAAAAGATTCTGTATTGTATTTGTATCAGCTGTGACCGGCGGAGTGCGGAGAAGCTGCATGTCCTGAGCGGCTTTCCCTGCTGCTTCCGCATCTTCCGGATGAAGTTTTGCCTGAGTGATAAACAGAGAACGGGAATACGTGAGTACCTGGTTCATCGCATTGATGCCGGCAATCATAGTTTCATCGCGATATCTGGCCAGCAGAAGCAACAGCTGAGGGAAACGCGGATTCTCAATCAGCTGGTTCAACATGACAGCATCCACCTTGCCCGTATACAGAAGTTTTGCCGTTTCCGCCGAAAGCCCAAGTTCTTCTATGTCATAATTTTTCCGGTCCGGAATATCCGTCTCGCCCAGAAGAAAGTCTGTGGAGACGTTGAATAGTTTCGCGATTTTGATGATGTATCCGTCTCCGAGATTTTTTGTTTTTCCCTGCAGGAAGCGGCTGAGCGTGCTCTCGGAAAGGCCAACCTTCTCTGCAAGCTCAGCCTGGGTTATTTTTTGGTTTTTGATCAGATCCTGGATGCGCTGCCGCGTATCGCCGGGAAGGTATGCCTGGGGCATGACGCACTTCCTTTCTTTAGATATCGTTTCTACTGTTTCATGTCTGTAAGACATATTTTCTGGTTTCTGCTCTTGGGTTTTTCCGGATATAGATAAACCACTTCTCCTGTTTTCAACATTTCACTTACAACAGCCCGCAGGGTGTTGGTAAGCCTTCTGTAGCCGAGAGCAACAGCGATTTCGTTTGTGGATAAATTCCCCTGTTCTTTCAGCAATTGAATAATAAGACCGTGCAGTTCGTCTCTGGTTCTTCGTGAAGAATCCTTTTCAGCCTGCTCATGCACAATGGTGTCGGGTTCCTTCAAAAAATACGGGTGAACCGGCAGTAAAGTCAGGAAATAGCTTCGTTCCTCATCGGTTTCAAAGATTGGCAAACCGGATCCGTTATTTTTCATTGAGCTGACAATGAGAGGCACTCCGGTATTTCTCCCTTCTACGATATCCAATTCTTTCAAAAAGTCACCGATTCGGCGGTTCCGGTATCTTCTTGATATCAGCACCCTGTTTTCGAGATGTTCATCCGTGATTGAGCGATCGGGCCCGGGATGGCTCAATATCTCCATTTTTTCAGGTGTTATTGTGACGGTAATCGGTTCATGTATCTGATACGATCTGTGATAAACGGCATTGCTGAGAGCTTCCTCCACGGCCTGATAAGGCCAATTGAATGCGCGGACGGCAAGCTCACTGTCAGGAACCTTAGTGACATACTCTTTTATGATGTAGTTGCGGATATAAGCCAGGGCGTCTCGGAGCTGGCGGTCCAGAGGACCTTTAAATGTTTTCTCTGTCATACCAATGCCGGTGGGATCCGGTTTATCCACAACTTCGATCTGGGCAAATGAGAAGAATAGCTCCGGATGTTCATTGAAAAACATGAGTCCGACATTCAGCGGCTTTCGATATTCTGAGGGACCTCTGACAAGCTGCATATCCGTAGCAACTTCTTCGACAGAACGGTTTAATGCATTTTCATAAAGATCGCTCCCGACGGTATGAAGGTAGTCGGCCAGTAAGGCAGGCTTCATATCGATAATATCGGCATGATAGTTAATGCGGTCATCAAAAGGAATGTCTCTTGCCAAAGAAATCAGCTCCCGTTCCTCCCGGGCATTTGCCTTGAGTGTGCGGGCACCTTTGCGAATATAGTAGGCTTTGGGACTCTTATCCGCACCCTTCTGCGTATATATTTTTTCCGGGCATTTGTACGGCCGGTCTTCACCGCCGGGAACCCACAGTACAAGAATCTCTTTCCCGTCAATCGTATAGGGCTCAATGACAGGGATACAGCGCGGTTCGATGAAATTGCACTTGTTCAGGAGATCCAACTGAATTGAGTCAATCGAATCAGGATTAAGACCCTCAAGCGGCAGCTTCGGCCTGCCGTTCACTTCCTCCACACCGATCAGAATATAACCACCGCCCATATTGTCAAAATCATTGGCAAAGGCCGTGATCGAATGAATGATCGGCTCCGGATTCCAGCCTGCTTTATATTCAATACGCGTTCTTTCCACTTTTCGCTGATGAATTAAGTCTTCCACATTGATAGGTAATGCCATGTGCAATACTCCCTTCGGACAACTTGCTCTTTAACTTGTGTCTTAACTTGCTCTCTGATTATAACAAGGAGTAAGTTAAAGAGCAAGTTATATTCCCGGTCATGTTTTCATGCCTGCCTGACATTTTTGATGATACTTCATGGCCTGACCCGAAAAACGGACAATGGATTGCATTTTTGCAATTATCTACTCAGTGAACCCTCCCGAATTTCATAATCGCCTTATTTTTCAATTGCTGCATTTTTCCTCCGTATAAGTAACCAGAACAGAGTTCTGAATACGAAAAAGGAGGTAAATGCTATGAACCTGTTTGAAACTGTAAAGGCAAGTGTGAGCGTACCTGCCGCGGCGAAGATGTACGGCTTGCAGGCGAATTACCACGGTATGGCAAAGTGTCTGTTCCACGACGACCGCCATCCCAGCATGAAGCTGAATGAAGACTATTTCTACTGCTTCGGCTGCGGTGCAACCGGGGATGTGATCGACCTGGTGGTGAAACTCTTGGATCTCAGACCCTATGAGGCGGCGAAGAAGCTGGCCGTGGATTTCGGGATCGATCCGGACAAGCCACCGTCCGCCGCGGTACTTGCGAAACCTAAGCACCCGATGATCAGGGCGTTCCGTAATGACGAACGCTACTGTCAGAGGGTGCTTTGCGATTATCTGCACCTTCTGGAAGGCTGGAAGGTTCGGTACGCACCAAAGAACATGGACGAAGACTTTGATGATCGGTTCGTGGAAGCCTGCCAAATGCTCGATTACATCGAATATCTGGCAGACATCCTGACGGTCGGAGATCTGGAGCTGCGGACAGCGACAGTGAAGGATCTGATGAAGGACGGCACGATCGGCGGACTGGAGGAAAAGGTCCGCCGGGACTGCCTGGAGGAAAGGGGGATAACGGAATATGGCGAGAAACGCATTGCCGGCTGATACACCGGCATGGATTACAAAGGACAGGCAGATCAATGAACTGATCTATTGCTGCAGCTTTTTGTCGGCACATCCTATGAAATGCATTCATGGAAAATTCTTCACAGTAGACGGACTGGTGCCGGACGAAGGCAGCCTGAAACAGATCATCTTTGATGATATCAGCGAATGGAAGGAATCCGGGGTGGCAAGGAAGGTGGAAGATCTTCTGAAAACGATCAGGCTTATGGCCTATTCGGAGGATATTCCGCTGCACTATGACCGGA
>CADBMM010000066.1 GCA_902795795.1 uncultured Lachnospiraceae bacterium
CTCATGAACCTGATGGTCTCCGATCTGTCGTTCCCGTGCACCGCATCCATGAATTCATTCATTTCAAAATGCATGTTTTCCATCAGTTTCAGAAATCTTGCCAAAGAAATATCCGTCTCCCCTCTTTCGAAGCGCGAGATCTGCGATACAGAAACGTTTTCATCCGCGATCTGCTTTAAGGAGATGCTCCGGTTTATCCTGAAATTCCGAAATATTTTTCCTAAACTATCGTAGTTTTGCATGACGAAAGATACAGGTCATTCTCACTTAAGCGTATAACCCGGCTTGCCCAGCAACGCGAACATGTTCTTCTTGTAGCTTTCTACGCCCGGCTGGTTAAACGGATTGACGCCGAGAGTGTAACCGCTTACTCCGCACGCGTACTCAAAGAAGTAGAACAGCTGCCCCAGGGAATGCTCGTCCAGCGCGGGCAGATGGATCATCATATTCGGAACCGCTCCGTCGACATGTGCCATGATCGTACCGGTCATGGCCTGTTTGTTTACATAATCTATTGTCTTTCCGGCCAGATAATTAAGTCCGTCCAGATCGTTTTCATCGTATCCGACCTTAAGATCGCAGCGCGCATCGTCCACACAGATCACCGTCTCCATAAGGATGCGGTTGCCGTCCTGGATATACTGTCCCATGGAATGCAAATCTGTGGTCAGATCTACGGATGCCGGGAAGATGCCCTTGCCGTCCTTGCCTTCGCTTTCGCCGTAAAGCTGCTTCCACCACTCAGAAACATAATGAAGCGCCGGCTCGTAATTTGCCAGGATCTCGACTTCCTTGCCCTTTCTGTAGAGTGCGTTTCTGTACGCCGCATATTTAAGCGCGTCGTTTTCTTCGAACGGAGCTGCCATCAGCTGCATCCTCTCATCCTCCGCGCCTTCCATTAAAGCGTCGATATCGAGACCGGCCGCAGCTATCGGGAGAAGACCTACCGCCGTGAGTACCGAATATCTTCCGCCTATATCATCCGGGACCACAAATGTTTCATACCCGTTGGCGTCCGCCAGCTTTTTGAGCGCTCCTTTCTGCCTGTCAGTAGTGGCATAGATACGCTTCGATGCGCCGTCTATTCCGTATTTCTTTTCAAGCATATCCCTGAAGATGCGGAATGCAATGGCCGGTTCGGTAGTCGTACCGGATTTTGAAATAACATTTACGGAGAAATCCCTGTCGCCGATAAGCTTTACAAGGTTCTCAAGATATCTTGCGCTTATACTGCTGCCGGCAAAATAGATCTCGCAGCCCTCGCCTGTCGATGCAGAGGTTTCATTGTAGAAGTTCGGCATCAATGCTTCTATGGCTGCCTTTGCGCCAAGATAAGATCCGCCGATGCCGATGACTACCAGCACCTTGCTGTCGTGACGTATTTTTGCCGCCGCTTCTTTTATACGCTTAAACTCTTCTCTGTCATAATCTACCGGAAGATCGACCCAGCCGAGGAAATCATTTCCTTCACCGCTTTTATCAAGGAGCACCTTGCTGGCCGCAAGCACATCCTTCTCCGCCTTTTCGAGCTCTTCCTTAGTCAGAAACGCTTCAGATGAATGAGGATCGAATACGATTTTTGATGACATGATTTTTTCCTTTCATGCGATATAAACGCTGATGATCATTGACCATACAAAAAGATGATCAGCCTGTTTTTTGACACCGGCATAATTAAATGTTATTATATTTGATTGTACGATGATTAATACTATTTGTAAAGAAACCAGTATGAGCAAATAAATATGTTTAATAAAAGAAAGGTATCACACGAATGAGATACAAAGCAAAAAACATCTGCGCCCAGGCAATTGATTTCGACGTAGAAGATAATAAGGTCAAAAACGTAGTTTTTTACGGTGGCTGCCCCGGAAATCATCTCGGAATCGCTTCGCTCGTAGAGGGCCAGGATATCGATGATGTGATCTCAAGGCTTGAGGGCATTCACTGCGGTCCCCGCCCCACATCATGCCCCGATCAGCTTGCGTGCGCTCTTAAAGAATACAAGGAGGGAACCCTGTCATGAGTGAATTTTCAACCCCGTCAGCCTGCATCGTTGCCGATAAGGCCAATGTCGCAAAGGTCGTCCTTATGCCCGGAGATCCGCTCCGCGCAAAATATATAGCCGAAACATATCTTGAGGATCCGGTATGCTTCAACACTGTCCGCAACATGCTGGGCTACACCGGAACGTACAAAGGTAAAAAAATATCCGTAATGGGCAGCGGTATGGGCATCCCTTCCGCAGTACTTTACCTGCATGAGCTCTTCAATTTCTTTGATGTTGAAGCTGTCATCCGTGTCGGAAGCGCCGGCGCACTCCGCGACGAGATCAACGTAAAAGACATCGTTATCGCCATGGGCGCGACCACGAACTCCGGTTTTGCCGATACCTTTGGCTTCCCGGGAAAACTGGCTCCCACTGCAGATTTCGAAATGCTTTACGACGCTGTCAATATCTGCAAGGATCGCGGAACTTCAGTCAAGGTCGGCAATGTCTTCACAACCGATCTTTTCTACAATCCGAACCCGGATGTTCCGGCCATGGCCCGCAAATTCGGCTGCCTTGCTGTGGAAATGGAGACCGCAGGCTTCTATCTTGAGGCCATGAATTCCGGAAAGAAAGCTCTTTCCATCGTTTCCATATCAGACCACATGTTCAGGCCCGAAGCGCTCTCCGCTCTCGAGAGACAGGAATCCTTCAATGAAATGATGGAAATATCACTCGAGACAGCATGGAAGCAGGCATAAAAGGAAGATACAATTATATGAAGCATATTATTCTGACCGGCGGCGGCACCGCCGGTCATGTCACACCCAATATAGCACTGATCCCGCATCTCAAGGAGATGGGCTATCGAATCTCTTACATCGGATCCATCGGAGGAATCGAGGAACAGCTCATTTCCGAGATGGATATACCCTATTACGGCATCCCAACGGGAAAACTGCGCAGATACTTAAGCCTTGAAAACCTGAAAGATCCGTTCAAGGTCGTTAAAGGCATCCATGAAGCAAAAAAGCTTATTAAATCGCTTAAACCGGACGTTGTATTTTCAAAGGGCGGCTTTGTCGCCGTACCTGTGGCTCTTGCTGCGGCCAGATACAATATTCCGACAATAATACATGAATCTGATATGACTCCCGGCCTCGCAAATAAGATCTGCATTCCGAAGGCCGTAAAGGTCTGCTGCAATTTCCCTGAGACCGCCAAATACCTTCCGGCCAACAAGGCCGTTGTCACCGGCACGCCGATCAGAGAACAGCTTCTGAAAGGCTCTGCCGAAGAAGCACGCAGATTCTGCAATTTCACTGCCGATAAACCTGTCATTTTAGTTATCGGCGGAAGTCTGGGATCTGTAGCCATCAACAACGCGATACGCGGGGATCTCCCGGCACTGCTGGAAAAATACCAGATCATTCATCTTTGCGGAAAGGGCCATCTCGACGAATCGCTTAACGGAACCCCCGGCTACGCCCAGTATGAATATATAAAAGAAGAACTTCCCGATATGTTCGCACTGGCCGATATCGCAGTCTCAAGAGCCGGCGCGAACGCCATCTGTGAGCTCTGCGCTCTGGCTAAACCGAATCTGCTCATACCGCTCTCCGCCGAGGCAAGCCGCGGCGACCAGATCCTGAACGCCGAATCCTTTGAAAAACAGGGCTTCAGCATGGTGCTGCAGGAATCTGATGTCACAAGCGAATCACTTTTGAACGCTATAAATGAGCTGTATCAGAACCGCAGCCAATACGAGACCGCGATGCGCGGAAGTTCCACCGGCAATCCGATCGAGACCATTCTTGAACTTATAGAACAGTATTCATAATAAATACAAGTCCGCAGCAGGGCAGGCGAATAAATCTATTCTTATTCACCTGCTCTGTTTTTGACTCCTTTACACAGAAACTCAAGGGATGCCCCCCCCCAAAAAAAATTCGCATCATATTTTTCAAGCATAAAAACAGGTATCACGCTTGCTTTACGGCCTGTGAGCCTTCTTTCTTGTTTCAGGGTGATCTGAAGGGGTTGTGAGTAGAAATCGGAAATTCGGGTGTATAATTCAACCATCGGTTGAATTCAGCGTAAAGCTGCGTCATTGGATATTGTGTGATCTTCGCTTACTATATCCTCATAAGGAGGAAGCATTATGGAAATAGGAAATATCATTAAACAAAAGAGATTCAAGGCAAGCATGACACAGGAGCAGCTTGCAGAGAAATTGGGAATAAGTCCTCAATCAGTATCAAAGTGGGAAAACGAGATCTCCATGCCGGACATCGCTCTGCTTCCGGAGATAGCGGAAGTCTTTGGTGTCAGTGTCGACGAACTATTTGGATTAAACGAGAACGAAAAACTCAGAAGGATCGAAAACCGGCTTGAGTTTGAGGAGCCTTTGCCGGGAGATGTCTTCTGGGAATACGAGGAGTATTTGAACGGCGCTCTTGAGAAATCCGAGGACAAGGCCAAGATCTACAGCCTGCTCGCACATCTGTATCACCACAGAATGGATTCGGATGCCAGGAAGGTCAGCCAGTATGCCAAGGCGTCCATGAGGCTTGCACCTGAAAGGAAAGATTGTCAATGGCTTCTTGACATGTCCGAGGGACAGGCAATCTGGGACTGGAACGCCGGAAACCACGCAGGAGTTATTGCTTTTTATCAGGAGCTTATCGAGGCGGACAAAAAAGCCAATCCCGACAAGCAGACTTATCTGCCGCACTACTGGCTTATTGACAATCTGATTGCCGATCACCGCACAAAAGAGGCAAGGGAAGTGCTGGCAGAATATTCAAAACTGCAGAAGGATCGCGACTATATGATCCCGGTCTACGAGGCAAATATTGCGCTCGCCGAGTTTGACGAGAAGAAGGCTGACCTTATTATGGACGAGGCCTTCAGATCCTTTGGGGATGATCCGAACTTTCTCTTTGAAGCTGCTCAGTACAATGCCCGAAAGGGTTCCTATGACAGGGCAATTGAATTGTACGAGGCCTCATACGAAATGGATAAAAAGCCCCGTTATATTGACGCGCTTCAGGCTGTAGCCACTATTTATGAGATTCAGGGAAAATATCAGGAGGCAGCCGGAACCTGTGACAGGATCCTTGAAAACCTCAAAAGCGAGTGGAATCTTACAGAAGAAGCCGCAGTCAAGGACGCTGAAAGGCAGAAAAGCAGGCTTCTTGAAAAGGCCATGGTATCTTTTTAAAAATCCGAAAACACTTTGCCTCTCTCAAACGTTATAAGAGTGAAAGCCAAAAGAAAGGAGGGTGCCATGATCACAGAACTGTATACCGTGTATCGGACAGAGCTTCTGAGATACTGCTGCATGATCTGCGGAAATATCAGTGACGCCGAGGATCTGCTGCAGGAGACCTTCATGAAGGCACTTTCCAATCTTGATCTTCTGGAGGAGCTTGGAAAAAAGGAAAGACGGGCCTGGCTTTATAAAGTTGCAAGGAATCTGTTTTTTGACAGCTGCCGAAGACAGGCAGTCGAACAAAGCCACATGCCGCAGGCAGAGGAAGAAACAGACGGAGGCTTCTCTGAATTCGAGACCGCCATGCTGCTGCAGACGCTGCCGCCGGACCTTTCACAGATTTTTATCAAGAGATACTTCCAGGGTTATAACTCTAAAGAGCTTGCAGAAGAATACGGACTTTCACCGTCGGGAGTGAGGGCTGCGCTGAACCGGGCCCGGAAGCTCCTGAGAGAAAAGCTGAAAGAATAACGGAGGACGATTTACATGAAGAACAAAGTGATCAATGCCGCCACCTGCGACGCAAGAGAAGCTACGGAAGAAAGTTTTGCGGGATTCGACAGCGTTACCATCAACGCTGCGACCCTGATCACCGGAGCACGCGCCAAACAACTCATGAATAAATTTCCGGTCACATTGAATGTGGCTGCGGTCGTTGAAGTTCCGGAAGATCAGGATATTACAGTTAAAAGTATTAACGGCAAAGCCGAGATCGGCCCTGACGCCGATGGCACCGGCATTTTTCTGATGGTCAACGGCAAACTGACGATCGCCAACAACAGCCAGGAAGCAGTCAAAAGCTATTTCAGGATCATGGTCAACGGGAATATACTGATGCCGAAGAGCTGCAAGGGGCAGTTCGCCAATATCACCGCCAACGGAAAGACAGAATATTATCCGGATGGAGCATTTCTCCTGGATGGCGATACCGAGATCGACGACCTGTTCATAATGCGCGCTGCCAATACCATCTACTACTGTCCGGGAGATCTGTTCTTCCTGGATACTGCAATAAATATCGACAGGCTTCTGGAAAAGGGGCTTAAATTTGCCGGCAGAAAGATCATAGTCGCGGAAAGCCTTCTTGCGAAACTGGTATCTCAATTCGATGAAGAAACTGCTATCATTCGCGTCCCTGATGGTACAAAGCACATTGATGACGATCTGGAACTGAAGCAGAAAACGATAAAACGTTATGGTACAAAGCTGTTCGTTTCCGGAGACGTCTCCATACAGGATGCTGAAGCTCTTTCTGCACTTGAATACATCTATGTTGATGGTGATGTCAGCATAGATAAGAACCTGGAGGCTGCTTTTGAAGAGATAGAAAGTGTGTATGATGATCTGAAGATCATCGACTCCGAAATGGGTTATATCTCAGACCGTCCGATGATCAAGGTATGGCCTGCCATGCTGAAGAAATATCCACATGGCGTACGAATCGATGACTGCGCAAAGGTAAAACTTTCTGAAGAACTGAGTCCTGAAGACATCATGGAAAAACTGCATATTTACGATTGCGCCCTTGTGGTCTGTTCAAAGGAACAGGAAGAAGCAGTAAACATGATTTCCGAAGATGTTGCAATGATCAAGGTGACCGGACAGGATCAGGAAGATGATGAAGAAGATGGCACGGTCCACGGAATTCCGGGAAACTTTTTCGGAAAATCAAAGGATACTCAGATGATCAACGCAGCTGAGTATAAAATGTGAGCTCATACTATGGCCGGCCTCTTAATCGTTTTTTCTCCTGGCGGTCATGAACGCGTTCGATAGTTTTGAGTATGCTGCCGCAGGCTGACTGCGGCAGCACTTTTGTAATATCACCTGTACGGTAACGTATAAGAGGCATCGCCCGGCGGTCGAGCGTCGTTACCACAAGCTCTCCTGTCTGCCCTTCGGGCAGCTCCTTTCCGGTTACCGGGTCTATGATCTCATAGTAAAGTCCGCATTCCCAAACATGGAAATTTCCGCATACCGGGCAGCTTACGGCTCCTTCAAAGCCTGTCTCTGTCATAGCGTAATGCTCGTCCACATCGCAATGCCAGATATCCCTGATATCGCTGCGGCAGCTGTCGGAGACAAAGGCCGCGCTCACCAAAACGCCTGTGATCTGTTCTGCTAAAGAATCATCTTGCTTCAAATCTCTGGATATCAGAGCCGCTTCATGCACTACCGGCGCCGGGCCGGCGATGAATGTTATTCTTTCCTCCCGGATCGTTTTAAACAGATCGTTATGGTCATCCGGAACACCGTAGATCATCATCGGCACTCCGAGACGTTCGAGTCCTTTTTTTAACAGATCATTCAGTCCGTACTCTGTTTTTCCGGGATACAGGCTCAGGACGCGGTCGCCTTTTTTGACAAATTCGTTCATTCCCCACATGAAATGTACGACCGTATTTTCAAGGTCTTCAGCAGATGAAAAGATCCTTTTTGGCATCCCCGTCGATCCGCTTGTGGTCAGCGTAGTTATCCTGTCAACATCATCCGGAGGTACGCAAAGAAATGCACCAGGATCTGCCTTCAATTCATCCGGCGTTGTAAAAGGCAGGGCTTTAAAAGCTTCCGGAAAATTCTTTTCCGGAAGCTCTGGAATGTCTTTATAAAATCTGCTTTTTTTACGCGCAAGATCGACGACTGCTTTGAGCCGCCTTGCCTGCCAGGCATCCAGTTCTTCGCGGCTTGGCGGCATTTCAAGGCCTGCTCTTTGCGCTACAGCTTTATCCAACATCTCTTATGCTCTCCGACGCGATATCATAAGGAAATATCCGCTTCCTTTTCCTGGGGCATCCGAACAGCGCCATCCGCCGTTTTTCTCAAGCCAGGCTTTTATTGAACCGTAATCGAAAATGATCTGCCCCAGCTTCTCACGGAATTCAGCTGTATGATCTTCGATGGTCTCTATCTCAAAACCGCTTTCCGTAAGCAGCTTCTCAAGCTTTGGAAGTACTGTCCCGCCGTCGCGGACATATCCGTCATTGCCCGAAAGCACGGCCGCGCTTGCGTCACGGCAGAAAAGATCGCTGATGGCGAACGCTCCGCCCGGGCGAAGGACCCTGAAGGCTTCCCGTATGGATTTTTCAGGATTTTCAAGGATCGAGAATACGCATTCCATCATAACGATATCAAAGCTTTCGTCCGGGAAATCCAGTTTTGCGGCATCGCCAACGATCGTTTCTACCCCGTTCTGTTTTGCCTGATTCACAGCATCCGATCTTATGTCAACTCCGTAAACTTTAAGTCCAAACCCGTCGGCTGCCGCTGCGGCCGCGGTGCCGTCCCCGCAGCCAATATCAAGAAGCTTCGCGCCCTTTTCGGGCGCGATCAGTTCTAATGCATGTGTACTTATTTCGATTCCTACCGGTCTTAAAAGGCCCATCCGCCGATCTCCCTCGCTTTATTTCAACGCTTCCGGTTTCTTGTCATCTTTTTTTTACCTGACAACGTTGTTCAATAAGCGTTTATAGCTTATATGCATTAATAACGACTAATGCGGCAACTTTTTAGACTTACTGGTTCTCCAGAATATCCGTAATTATCTCTATAGCCGATTCCATATAATACGGGCAATGCGAAGAGATCAGTCCGCTCTCTCTGGCTTTGTCCAGCTCTCCGGGCTGTGTGAGATCTACGCCCAAAAGCTCCTTACAGGTACAGGCGCCATGTTTTTCGCGGAATCTGCGGCCCAGCTCGAATGTCCTCGCCGTTGCCTCTTCGGATGTTTCGGATGTCATTCCCAGAACACAGATACCTCCCGCAAGGGCACCGCAGGTCGATGCCAGATGCATTCCGCCGCCGAAGGCAGCGCCGATCTTATCGGTCTCGTCGATGTCATATCCTGTTTCATCTGAAAAACATCCCATTACTACCTGACCGCAGTTGCGCCCTGCAGCGTTCTCCGCCAGGATCTCCGTTATCGTCAGCTTCTGTGCCATTTCATACCCTCCTTAAAAATCACTTATCCTCCATCAGCGACTCGACCTCGGCCATTTTACCCTTGGCCAGGTCTTCCGAAATGAAGGCGTCTCCGCAGTTCGGGCAGGCCGGCACCTCATAGCCGAATGATCTGCCCATATATTGAAAAACTATACGTGTAGGTACAAGCTCGGCGCCGCATTTGGCGCATTTCCATTTTCTCTCAACGTTATCCATTTTCCGCGCCTCCGAAGGTCATTCTGTGACAATATGCGCTTTTAACGGCACAAACGCCGTTTTCGCCCTCGATATACTCGACCCAGTATGTCAGCACGCGCTTTTTAAGGCATGCCAGATGAACACCATCCTGATCGACAAAACCGGTGCTGTTCAAGCGGGCCTCGTAGATGCACTCTTTTACATCGTCCTCCGAGATCAGAGCCGTTTCCATAGCCTTCAGCACGTCATCGGGAATGTTTACCTCAATGTCGTCAAACGGACGGCTTTCTATCTCAAATCCGGTTCCTTCCATATCGAGCATCAGCTCCTTTTTCACGTTTAGTCTGTTAATGCGTTTTTCTCTGATCGTATATATCTTATCGCAGGCTCCGAAGGCCAGCTCCAGAATGTGCCGGCATTCTTTGCCCTGCTCCTTGAAGACCTCCCGGCAGTTCGCGCAGTAAACGATATACGGCAGCTCGCTTTCCGATACACGGTTTCCGGCGATAGTATGGTACATTGCCGGGTTGGCAGTTCTCATATGTCCGCCCCAGCCGCAGCATTTTCCGGGATCCTTAAGTTCTTCAGTCTCGCAGCCGAAGCTTTGGGCCAGCTTTCTTATTCCGTCACGCATATCATTCTGTCCGCGTGATGCGCATGGGTCGAAGACAGCTGCATGAGCCGGTCCGCAATTTGCAGTCTGCACGCCGCCATCTTTGGCCATCAAAGTATAGAGCGATACCGTAGGTATTTCAGGAGTCAGGCGTTTCAGCATATCCTGGCATGTCGCGCAGGCAAGTACAAATACCGGTTCGCCAAGCTTCTGCCAGACGCTTCTTAACAAAGCGCTGTTTTCTTCCCATTTTTCTTCTTCGCCGGCCCACCAGGCGCTGGCTCCGCAGCAGCCAAGCACGACTCCGGCA
>CADBMM010000067.1 GCA_902795795.1 uncultured Lachnospiraceae bacterium
ATAGCGCCCATATCCTTGCAGCGGTCGAGTACGCCGATGTTTTTAACGGTTGACGGCAGAGCGCCTAAAAGATGCTTTACGGAAAACGGTCTGTAAAGAAGCACCTGGATATAGCCGACTTTTCTTCCTTCTGCTATGAGCTGATCAACGGCTTCTCTGGCAGCGCCGGATACAGAGCCCATGGCGATGACAACGTCTTCGGCGTCTTCGGCGCCGTAGTATTTGAAAAGCTCATATTTTCTACCGGTGATCTCACTGATCTTGTGGAAATACTTCTCAAAGATATCCGGAAGATTACTGTATGCCGTGTTATTCGCTTCCCTTACCTGGAAATATACGTCGTCGTTCTGAACGGTATTACGAAGATCGGGATGCTCGGGATTTAACGCATGCTCTTTGAATTCGCGAAGAGCATCTTCGTTAATTAGTTCGGTGAATTTGCTTTCATCCACAAAATCAACTTTGCAGATCTCGTGGGACGTACGGAATCCGTCGAAGAAATGCATTACTGGTATCCTGCCCTCTATAGCCGCAAGATGGGCTACCGGAGCCAGATCCGAAATTTCCTGTACAGTTGCAGTGCTCATCTGGGCAAAACCGCAGGAACGGCAGGCCATGACGTCGGAATGATCTCCGAAGATACTCATGGCATGTGTTCCGACCGTACGTGCCGCTACATGCAGAACAACAGGGAGCCTCTCTCCTGCTATCCTGTAAAGTACGGGAAGCATGAGCATAAGTCCCTGTGATGATGTGTATGAAACAGCCAGGGCACCTGCCTGGGATGCACCGTGAACTGCGCCTATGGCGCCTGCCTCGGACTGCATCTCAGTAAGCGTGACTGTCTGTCCGTATATATTTTTTCTTCCGTTGGCCGACCAAGAATCCGTTGCGCCGGCCATCGGTGAAGAAGGTGTTATCGGATATATCGCTGCGACTTCTGTAAATGGGTATGCCCGTGAAGCCGCCGCCTGGTTTCCGTCGATAGTTACGTAATGCTTGCCCTTTTTATTCACTCTTACGACTCCTTTAAAAATGTTGACTTTTACAGGCCGTATTTCTCTTTGGCCATTTCCCTCATCTTGTATTTAAGGACTTTTCCTGCCGCGTTCATCGGAAAGCTGTCCACAAATTCAATATACTTCGGAACCTTATGACGCGCAAGACGCGCTTTGATATAATCCAGCATTTCATCTTCCGTAATGCTGTATCCTTTTTTCAGGATGATATAAGCCATGGCTTCTTCTCCGTATTTTTCATCGGGAACGCCTATGACCTGTACATCCTGCACAGCCTCATGAGTATAGATAAATTCTTCTATCTCTTTCGGATAAAGGTTCTCACCGCCGCGGATGATCATGTCTTTAATGCGGCCCGTGATCTTGAATGTGCCGTCGTCTGCCCTGCATGCCAGATCTCCGGAATGCAGCCAGCCGTCTTTATCTATGGTCTCAGCTGTTGCTCCGGGCATCTTATAATATCCCTTCATCTGGTTGTAACCCTTTGCGCAGAATTCGCCATTGACTCCGTTGGGCACTTCAAGGCCGGTCTCGGGATCGACGACCTTACACTGTACATGTGCAAAAGCATAACCTACGGTATCGCATCTCATATCGAGAGGATCAGTCCATTCAGTCTGTGTATTACCTGGTGCTGTTTCGGTCTGTCCGTAAACGCTTGTAATACCGATCATATGCATTTCATTCGGATCAGCAGCCCTTCTCATCAGTTCAGGCGGGCAGCCGGATCCGGCCATGATACCTGTCCTCATATGTGAGAAGTCGGTCTTTCTGTAATCCTTATGATTGAACATTGCAATGAACATTGTCGGAACGCCGTTGAAACAGGTGATCTTTTCAGCATTAATGCAGGCAAGCGATGACTTGGCCGAGAAATACGGCATCGGGGACATTGTCGTTCCGTGTGTAACCGATGCTGTCATTGAAAGCACCATTCCGAAGCAATGGAACATCGGCACCTGGATCATCATGCGGTCCGCAGTTGAAAGTCCAAGGCGGTCGCCTATGCATTTTCCGTTGTTTACGACATTGTAATGGGTAAGCATTACGCCTTTCGGAAAGCCCGTCGTTCCTGATGTATACTGCATATTGCAGACATCATCCGGCTTTACCTTAGCCGCCAGTGAAAGCATGTCGTCAAGCGGAACACGTTCAGCTCTGTCAAATACCTCATCGAATGTAAGACAGCCCTTCATTCTGAAGCCTACCGTTACAACGTTTCTCAGGAAAGGCAGCTTCTTGCAGTGAAGCGGTTCGCCGGGAACGGAGCTCTCTATCTCAGGACAAAGCTCGTTTATGATCTCACGGTAATTGGAATCCAGGGCAGATTCTACCATTACCAGTGTATGGGTATCAGACTGCCGTAACAGATATTCAGCTTCGTGGATCTTGTAAGCTGTATTTACGGTTACGAGGACAGCGCCGATCTTCGTTGTTGCCCAGAACGTGATGAACCAGGCGGGAACATTCGTTGCCCAGATAGCTACCTTTGAGCCAGGCTTTACGCCCATGGACATAAGCGCCCTGGCGAAATCGTCGACATCTTTTCTGAATTCGGTATATGTACGTGTATAGTCAAGAGTCGTGTATTTAAATGCATACTGATCCGGGAACTCCTCGACCATGCGGTCAAGCACCTGCGGGAAGGTCAGGTCGATCAGTTCTTCCTTCTTCCAGACATATTCTCCGGTACCATCATGATTCAGGAAAAGCGCGCTCTTTCTCCCTGTCTCTTTCTGGTATCTTTCCATGTAATTTACGAAATGCGGGAAGATGATCTCCGGATCGGTAAGATCAGGAAGCCACTTGGGCTGCCACTGAAGCGATACAAAGCCGTCGTAATCCAGGGAATCCAAAGCCCGGACGATATCGTCCATGGGAAGTGTTCCTTCTCCTACAAGATTGTAATTGTTATCATCGTCAGAATCATATATATGAACATGTTTGATATATGCCCCGAGATTCGTTACGGTCTGCTCAGGGGTCTCTTTTTTACGTCTGATGGTCGAGTTTACTTCCCATAAAGCACCCAGCTCATCGCAGGCATATCTGTCCAGAAGTCCTGCCAGCTTCTTCGTATCGTTGTAATTATGGATAGTTTTTACAAGCAGAATAATACCGGCCTGTCTCGCAGCAGGAAGCAGTTCATCCAGCTTGGAGATCACCGTTTCTTCATCATCGGTGTTTACCGGGAAAGATATATAAGGCACTTCCATGGAGCGGGCAAGCTCAATGACAGACTTTACCTCTTCGATATCGGTCTCTTTTGAAGAAAGATCATAGGAAGTATCAAATGCACAGATAGTCTGTTTCTTTTCTTTCAGGCTGCGAAGCGTTGCGGCTGCAGCATACCTGTGGAAGGGTCCGTCTTTGGCGTTCATGCCCTCTTTTACGGGATCAAATACTTCTATACCCTGAAATTCATTTACAACTGCTTCATCAAGAAGCTCCTGCCATGAGAGGCTGTTCCAGCCTTTAGTGGAAAAAGATAAATTCATTATTCAGCAGCCTCCTCATATACGATCTTGTTAAGTGCGTTCAGATACGCCTGAATGCTGGATGCCAGTACGTCGGTAGATAATCCTCTGCCCGAATAGAGCTTTCCGTCGGACATGAGCCTGACGACTGTTTCGCCCATGGCTTCACGCCCTTCAGTTATTGAGCGTATCTGAAATTCATCCAGCTCATAGTGCTTTCCTGCGATCTGCTCAAGTGCAAGGAAGACTGCGTCAACCGGGCCGTCTCCTTTACCAAGGCCCTCAATTGATACACCGTTTTTAGTAAGCTGGATATTTGCCATGGCAGAAATATGATTTCCGGTACTTATAATATAGTTTTTAAGCTTGTATGTTGCAGGTACCTGCATGGCTGCCGAAGCGACAAGGGCATCGATCTCCTTAGAGCTTATGGTCTCCTTGCGGCCTGCGATCTCCTGGAATGCTTCCCAGACTGCCTCTTCATCTTCCGTGCTTAAATCATAACCCAGATTCTTTATTACTTTTATTACTTCTTCTTTCGTGTCATGGCAGGAAAGGAAGGTATTTTCGCCGTTATCGCCTGTACTGAACTCATAGGGTGACTTGGATGAACCTTCAGGGCTGCAGATCCATTTGACCTGGCTTATTGTCCTGCCTATTCTTACCGTTGAAACACTTGTGTTTACGCCGTACACATCTCCCTTTCCGGCTATCATCTTAGATATTTTTTCAAGAGATGTGATATTGATCGGATAAGCCGCGCATTTAACTTCTCTTGCCCCGCGTCCGATAGCTGCCATTGAACAGCTGTCAGCAGTATAAAGCTCATCAGAGCATGAAACGCCAAGCGCAATATTTTCAAGCTCAGGAACATCTGCCTTTGTCTGATCAATGAAATCAGCAAACTCTACAGGAAGCATATTCCCGGAGGAATTGCATACTGTAATTGTCTTTGCACCGCTTTCTACAGCTGCTTTTAATATCTGGGCAACAAATTCCCTGTCGCTTCTTGTGCTGTCTATTGCTACAAATTC
>CADBMM010000068.1 GCA_902795795.1 uncultured Lachnospiraceae bacterium
GGCAAAAAATGACCACTTGGGATTTGAGATCCTCTATGTATTTGACGGTGTGATCCGCAAGTATACGCCGGACTTCCTGATTCGGTTGGATAATGGGAAAACCCTCATATTGGAAACGAAAGGTCAAGAGACGCGCCGTGACAAGGAAAAGCGGAAAGCGCTGGCAGAATGGGTCGTTGCTGTGAATGGCCTCGGAGAATTCGGGCAGTGGGCAAATGATGTGTCCTATAACGTGGCTGACGTGGATGGGATCATACAGAAATACGTATAAGCAATACTATGCAAAGGGCGGCAGACCTATCATCTGCCGCTCTCTTTTTCCAATAAGCTAAGAACATCTTGAATTTCTGCCTTATATACCTCCGTCATAATTCTTACTGCATCGCTCATGTTGATTGAAAAGAAAGACGTTCCATCTGAGAAAACGGCATTCCGAAAGATCTCCCAAATCCGTTTCTCCTTGCATAACTGACAGTGCTTAAAAAAATCAACCTCATCTATGTTTTCCGGAATAACATAATTGTCGAACAAATTGCTGATCAATGCATACTCGATTCTAAGCTTTATGGAATCATCGTCTGAGAATGCTCCGGCGATAAGAATAAAATATTGAAGCGTCACCTCGAAGCGAATATAGGGGAACAAATTAAAGCATAAACTCTTCTGAAGAATGTCCAAGGTCTGCTGAATCTGTGACTTGCTTGCAATAAAAAACTGATCAATTTCGTTGGAAATGCTCATTGGTATCATCCGGTTATTCTCTGCGAACCACCGTTTCACCCTGTCCCCTAATGATGCTTCGGCGTCATGCAGGTCACTGAAAATAAACCGTTTTGCTGCAATCCCAAGGTCTTTTTCTAATTCACCTATTGTTGGAAACTTATTTCGCAGCGTTTCGAGATCTCGAATATCATAATTGAGTGCACTTGAAAGAACATCCCAGTAAACTTTTTCTCCCAATTCAAGGTTATCATCAGCATCTGCATATAGCAGGGATTCTGTTGATATCACAATGAAATAGTCAGAATACTGTTCCAAAACCGTTATAGTATCTGAAACAGCAGAAGAAAAGTAGTGTTTCAAGCTATCTGAGACCGAGTTGATGTTGCTAATAAAAAAGTTTTTCATCCGCAGAACTGGATCGTTGATTATACTCCTCTCTCCGATCGCTCCAAACGCATAGTGACCATTGCCGGATATGTCCAAATAAATTGCACCAGAAAGGAAAAAACATTGTGCGCATGCAGAAAGATCGCTCAGGATTTCAAGCATTTCTAATCGCCTTGACATCCAAAACAATTCGCATTTATCAACAAGTGAGACGGCATGGTAATAGAAATCCTCATCACTTTCAAGGGGAAAGCTCTTCAGAATTGCAAGATACTCTTGTTGTATGTGTTTCAATTCGTGGTCGTATTTACTCATGATCAATTCCTAAAAATTTGATATACCACTCCGGGAAAGAATAGCGTTCATTTACAAGCTTCACTATCTTTATTAAGTTGTTAAAACAATCCGATGAAACATCTGGTAATTCTTGCGATAAAGTTGCATCTGCGACGGGCTGAAAGTGATGAAAAACATTGTCGCACGCCAGCATGCTGCTTTCTCTCACGGCTCCCCATAAGCCATGGGCATAACTTGAATCGTAATCATATGCGACATCGTAAAGATCCTTTTCCCCAACACCGATGGCTTTATCTCGGATTTTTACGTCATCAAAGTATCTTAAATCAACATCCGTAAACTCTTCCAATTGCGGTTCATTAACCAGTAGATCGAGAATCTTTTCGGAAACATGCCGCGTTTCTCGCCCCATTCCTTCTCTAATCTTCATAAGGATTAGTTTAAACTTCCCGATTCCATATGTTTTGTACTCGCTCCAAATAGTCGGTTTTTCGCTTTCTTGTGAAGCCAAATACTTCATCATTATATAGATCTCAATAATGATTCTGGCCGCTTGCCGCCCAAGAAGCGCATTTGCTAAGTCGTGATTTATCACTTCAGAAAATGTTTTGAATGCGTATGTCAAAGATCCGGTAAGGACGGTATACGCATCATCGTTTACGGTGGCTTGCTTATGCTGAATATTAAGATAGTTTATAGCTTCTTTTGTCTTTTCAATAAAAAGGTCATAGTCCATGGTTGTGTCGTCCTTAGTGTATTCGATTGAGAACAGTTTACAATCTGTCGCCCGCGCTGCCACACTCCAGAAATGGTTCACCCAACTGCTTATCTGCTGGTTAGGAAGATCCAATGCACCTTCAAGTGATCTAATGCATGGCCGGTACACCCTCATGATTTCTTCTGAGTGAGTCCTATTTCCATAATACAACAGGGCATCTGCCATGGGGCTGTTTTGCTCAAAATGAAGATGGCCAGAAAGCATTTGGGGGATTACAGCCAAAAATCTCAAATCTGTTGTATCATTCGAATCCGACTCGTTATACTTTCTCGTACAAAGGCCCAACACTTCCATTCGCTTCTCAAGGGGAAATCCGGGCACATAAAATGCCTTGTAAAATGACGGGCTGTATTCATAATCAATGACAGCCGTTAACGGTGCCAACACAGAGAAATCAACTTCACTTTTAATGATTTCGAACAAATCACGCTGCTCACTATCCTCTAACATCAGGAAACAAGAAAGCTTGGCTGAAGCTATATTTGAATCCCATGCACGAATCTTATTGAATATTCTGATACAGCACCCTATTCCGTCTGATCGTCCCTTATTATCCAGTATAAGCGCCATCCAAATGTATTCAGGAAGGCGCTCAAGGCTCCATGATGTCAGTGTCAACACATCTCCAAGCTGATCAACCCAGGGAGAGATAAGTTTCCCTTTTCGTCTTGCCAACTCTGAGAGAGTCGTTTTTTTCATTAGTTTATCCCTCTGTTCTTTCCCGTTTCTCTCGAGATCCTTCCGACTAAAGGATCCTGCAAATCAACCATGGGTCAACTAAAAGGCCGCTAGTCTATGCTGTCTGCGCGGATATAATATGTTCCTCTGCCCGTGCCCTGCCGAAAAATCACGCCCTCGTCTGTCAGCTTTTTCAGTGCAGCCAGGGCGGACGATCTTCCGATGCTCGGGCAATTGGTTACTACATCAGCACTGGTAAACTTGCCGACCTTATCTTCGACATACTTCTTTACAACATCATAGGCGGTGCTGGATGTGCCTGCTTTTTTCATCAGCCCGACACGATCTTCAAATTCCGTATAGCAAGCGAGGATCACCGTCAGCATATAACGAATAAAAGGCGTGGGATCGTTCTTTTCGTCGTGCCAACCGGCATCTGCCATTTCCAGCACATCGTAATATCGATCCTTGGTCTTTTCGATCTGCTTTTCGATACTGATATATTTGCCGACACTGTAGCCGTTCTTATAGAGAAGTAGCAGCGTCAGTAAACGGCTCATTCTGCCGTTGCCGTCGTTGAACGGGTGGATGCAGAGAAAGTCCACGATAAAGCAAGGGATGAGGATCAGCGCGTCGATGCTCTCCTTGGCAAGCGCCTGCTCATATGCTTCGCACAGCCTGTCCATCGCTTCCGGCGTCTCATACGGGGCGACGGGCGTAAACCGTGTGAACGTTGTTCCGTCCGGTCTGGTCTCATTGATGTAGTTCTGAACGTTCTTGAAGCTTCCGCCAAAGGATGCCCCTGCCCGCCGCAGCAAATCACGGTGGAGCTGCAGGATATA
>CADBMM010000069.1 GCA_902795795.1 uncultured Lachnospiraceae bacterium
GAAGCAAAGTCACCGGCGGCGTGTCCGCCCATACCGTCAGCCACTACAAAAAGATTCGGCAGATTCCCTACCGGATCTTTGGAAGTAAATATATAGTCCTGATTAACTTGCCTGACTTTTCCGACATCTGTTGCGGAAAATATTTTCATAACAGTATCTACTCCAAGCGTTCGATAAAACTGTTTCTCAGCTGGCCGCAGGCTCCGTTAATGTCCGCGCCCATTTCCCTTCTTATAGTAACATTTATTCCATATTTTTCAAGTTTTTTGTGAAAAACATCTATACCCTTACGGTCCGGCTTTTTAAGCCCGCTTTCGGTAACGTCATTGACCGGAATAAGGTTAACATGACACGGGAAACCTTTCAGCAAAGCGGAAAGTCTTTTCGCATCCTCTTCCGAATCGTTCTGCCCTGAAACAAGTGCATATTCAAAAGTGACCCTGCGTCCGGTAGTTTCAAAATAGTCCTTCATTGCAGGTATCAGCTCCGCAAGTTTATACTTTTTTGCGACAGGCATGAGCCTTTCTCTTTCTTCATCAGTCGAAGCATGAAGCGAAAGCGCCAGTGTGATCGCAAGCTTTTCTTCAGCAAGTTTTTTTATCTGCGGGACAAGTCCGCAGGTCGAAACGGTAATGTTCCTCTGGCTGATATTTATCCCATGTTCATCGCTTATAAGCTTTATAAATCTTAAAAGCCCGTCATAATTCTGGAGCGGTTCGCCCATACCCATTACGACCACATTCGCTACCCTTTCACCGGAGGCTGCCTGTATCCTGTAGACCTGTTCCAGCATCTCCGACGCGGTAAGCGATCTTACGAGACCGTTCTTCGTCGATGCGCAAAAAAGGCAGCCCATGGCGCAGCCGACCTGCGAGGATATGCATACGGAATTGCCGTGATGATATTTCATCAGAACGCTTTCTATGACGTTATGGTCTTCCAGCTCAAAAAGGAATTTCTCCGTGCCGTCTTTTTTCGATACAAGATGCGCGGCTTCCTTAAGGGTGATAAGCGGATATTCTTCTGCCAGCCTGTTCCGAAGTCCGGCAGGCAGGTTTGTCATTTCATCATAGGACGCCGCCTGCTTCTCATGAAGCCATGAGAACAACTGTTTTGCCCGGAACGGTTTTTCACCCATTCCCGCAATAACAGATGCAAGCTCATCCATGTACATAGATCTAATATCCATAAACAAACCTCGCAGTGTAGAATCCGTCGTGAAATTCATCCGGAAGCAGCTGTTCTTCGAACTGCTTTTCAAAGCCCTCGTGGTTTCCAGCAAGCCATCCGGCGTTTTCCTCGTTTTCCGCCCGGTTCACGGTACAGGTGCTGAAAACAAGCGTCCCTCCCGGACGCACGTAACGGCAGGCAGTATCCAGGATCTGTCTTTGAATTTTTACGAGCTCCTCTTCCTTTTCTTTTGAAGCGCCGTATTTTATATCCGGTTTTTTCCCGATCACGCCGTAACCCGAGCACGGCACGTCGGCTATTACAACATCAAAGGCCCTTTCACATGACGGATCGTAAACGCCTGCATCATGCACGGCGACATTTACATTTTTAAATCCGCAGCGACTGATATTTTCTCTGATCCTGTCAGCTTTTTCCTGTGAAATATCCCTGGCTTCGACCCTGCCGCTGCCGTCCAGTATATCGGCCGCCGTCATTGTCTTGCCGCCGGGCGATGCGCAAAGGTCCAGCACATGATCCCCCTCTTTTATGCCCGCACCTTCGATACTCAGCTGCGAACTCAGATCCTGCACATAGAACAGGCCTTTTTTAAAGGCTTCAAGATCCTCTATCCGGCCATGGTCTTCCAGAAAATAAGCATTTTCCCCGGCGTCCGCCTTAATTGCTTTCACGCCTTCTTTTTCCAGCAGATCAAGCGTTTCCTTAACATCGTTTCCTGTGGATCTTATCCTGACAGTGATCCTTTTACCTCCGGAAAAACTCCGGCACATATCCCCCGTTTTTTCAAGGCCGTATTCTCCGACCCATTTTCCGGCAAGATATTCAGGGATCGAATACATAATGCTTATGTACCGGACCGGCTCGTCTTTATCAGGCCATACTATCTTTTCCGGCTGCCTGATGATATTACGAAGCACGCCGTTTACGAAACCCTTTAAAGGGGAAAAGCCTTTGGAAGCCGCGAGCTTTACGGCCTCATTGACCGCCGCCGAAGGCGGAACGCTTTTCATTTCAAGTATCTGATATGCGGAAAGTCTGAGGATATTCCTGATCGCCGGTTTCAGCTTTTTTACCGGAACACTTGAATAAGCTGCGATCACATGATCCAGCTTTATCATATTCTCTACCGTTCCAAAGGCCAGCCTTGTATAGAAGGCCCGCACATTTTCCGGAAGCTCTTTATTCTTTTCAAGCTTTTCATGCACCAGTGCGTCCAGCTTTGCGGAAGTCTTTTCCCATTCCATCAAAGTTTCGAGCGCGAGCGCACGCGTATTTATCTCTTTTTCCGCCATGATCTCTACTGCCGTTATCCGAGTTTTGTCAGCTCTTCCACCTTGTTTCCGCGGAGAAAATCAGCGAAGCCCATGCGCTTTTTCCCCTCCAGCTGAACCTCAAGCAGTTCAAGCAGTCCGTTTCCGGTCTGGACAAAAAGCCCATCTTTTCCGGCTTTTGCCACAGTCCCTGGCCCGCACCCGCTGTCTTCTGCGGATACTTCGGCCTTCCAGATCTTCAGAGTCTTACCGTCCAGTTTTGTGTATGCCCCCGGCCAGGAATTCATGCCGCGTACGAATCTTTCAAGCTCCGCAGCGCTTTTGCTCCAGTCGATCTGACCGTCCGCCTTGGTGATCATCCGGGCGTAGGCAGTGGTGCTTTCCTTTGGCTGCGGAGTCCTTACCGCTTTGCCGCTTTCAATTTCTCCAAGTGTATTTACCAGAAGTTTTGCCCCTTCTTCAGCAAGCTTGTCAAAGAGGCTGTCAGATGTTTCGTCTTTTTCAATGGGGATCTCACAGACCGAGATGATATCTCCGTCATCAAGGCCTTCTCCCATCTGCATTATGGTAACGCCTGTCTTTTCACAGCCGTCAAGAACTGCCCACTGTATCGGCGCTGCCCCTCTGTATGCGGGCAGGATCGAGGCGTGCTCGTTCACGCAGCCGTATTTTGGCAGCTCGAGCACTCTTTTCGGTATGATCTTTCCGTAAGCAGTGACGATAATGATCTCGGGCGAAATGCCTCTGATCTTTTCATACACTTCATCCGTATTGAATTTTTCGGGCGTATACGTCGGCAGCCCGAGCCTGAGCGCTTCTTCACGGACCGGGCAGGGCGTGGGCTCGCCTTTTCTTCCCTTCGGTTTGTCGGGCATCGAGATCACGAGCTGTATGTCATGTCCTGCGTTTTTAAGTTCACGAAGTGCCGGAACGGCAAAATCAGGCGTCCCGCAGAAGATCATTCTCATTCTTCCGTTTCCTCTTCCATTTCTTCGTCATCGACATATGTCACGTCATGGAGCTCGCCTTCGACCTTCGACGTATATACCACGCCGTCCAGATGATCGCATTCATGGCAGACGGCCCTTGCCAGAAGTCCTTCTGCTTCAAGCTCAAACGGCTCCATATTTATATCAAGAGCTTTTACCTTTACCTTCATGGGCCTTGTGACCGTGCCGCTCTTTCCGGGCAGGCTTAAGCAGCCCTCGTCTCCTGTCTGTTCTCCTTCAGTCTCGAGGATCTCGGGATTGATAAGTACGATAGGTTCAGGTTCTTCAAAGTTCGTATCTATAACGACGATCCTGCGGAGCACGCCTACCTGCGGAGCCGCAAGTCCTACGCCGTTTGCATTGTACATGGTCTCCAGCATATCCTCCACAAGGACCTGCAGTCTTAATGTCATTTTTTCCACCGGTCTGCAGACTTTCTCCAGCACCGGATCTCCAAATGTTCTTATAGTGCGAAGTGCCATTTATATTTCCTCCATGATATTTTCAATTGGCTGCGGTCTTCAGTTCAGTCTTACATCAGCTGTCAAGATTGAACTGCACGGAAATTTCCGCAAAGCCCTTGTTTATCTCAATATATTTTTCCATTCCGCGTCTGGTCTTTATGAGCCCGGCTCTGTCTGTGCCCCTTAAATACATTATCATTCTATACGAATCCGCGACCTTTGCAATCACTTCTGGCGACGGTCCCAGTATCCTTATATCGGGAGCGGCTATGGATGACGCGTAATCCTTCAGATGCCCCATCGCTTTCTCGAGCAGCTCCTCATCCGCGGCGCTGCCGTGTACGGAAATAATATGCCCCGCAGGCGGATAGTCCAGCAGCTTCCGGTCGGATATCTCTTCTTCATAAAATGTTTCATAATCCTGATCCACCGCGCAGCTTATTGCGAAATGCTCGGGATTGTATGTCTGTATAACGGCCTGTCCGTTTTTTTCGCCTCTGCCGGAGCGTCCCACGGCCTGCGATATGAGCTGATATGTCCTCTCCGAGGATCTGTAATCCGCGGCAAAGAGGGACGTATCGGCCGCCAGTATGCCCACAAGGGTCACATTCGGAAAGTCATGCCCTTTTACGATCATCTGCGTGCCGATAAGGATATCGGCCTTGCCTGCGGCAAAGTTTTTGAGGATCTTCTCATAACTGTCCTTGGTCTTTGTCGTGTCGGCGTCCATGCGCAGCACTTTAGCCTTAGGGAACATTCCCTTCACAAGCTCCTCGACCTGCTGGGTGCCGACCGAAAATCCGCCAATATACGGTGATCCGCACTGGGGACAGAGCTTTATCATCGGCTCTTTGTATCCGCAGTAATGACACATCAGCTTTCCGTCGTTATGAAGGGTCAGTGAAATGTCGCAGTGCGGGCATTTTACGACATGTCCGCAGGATCGGCAGGAAAAGAACCCCGTATGGCCTCTTCTGTTAAGGAAAAGCATTATCTGCTCACCCTTTTCCAGCTTCTCTTCCATAAGCTCCGCGAGCTGACGGCTTATGACAGTGCGGTTGCCTTCCTTAAGTTCTTTACGCATATCTGCTACGAGGACCTCGGGAAGCTTTGCATCGCCATAGCGTTCCTTCAGACTGAAGAAGGCATATCTGCCCGTCCTGCAGCGGTACATGGATTCCACGGACGGCGTGCCCGATCCCATGACTACACACGCCCCCTCTATCCTAGCACGTTCGATTGCAGCGTCCCTTGCGTTATACCGCGGAGTGACCTCGCTCTGGTATGAAGTCTCATGCTCTTCGTCGATTATTATAAGCCCCAGATCTGAAAACGGTGTGAACAGCGCGGATCTCGGCCCTATGACGAGATCGACTTCTTTGGCTTTTACTTTTTCAAAAAGATCCGATTTTTCACCCTTCGAAAGTCTGGAATTAAGAACGGCGACCCGGTCACCGAAGCATCTGTAAAAGCGGTCCACCGTCTGCCAGGTAAGGGATATTTCCGGTATCAGCAGGATCGACTGCCTGCCTTCTGCCATGGCCTTCTCTATAAGCCTTATATAAATACTGGTCTTTCCGCTGCCTGTTATTCCATATATTAAAGAAGGGCGGCCCTGC
>CADBMM010000070.1 GCA_902795795.1 uncultured Lachnospiraceae bacterium
CAGTCAGGAGCAGCGCTGATAGGTGGTGAAACGGCCGAAATGCCGGGATTTTACCCGGAGGACGAATACGACCTGGCCGGATATACCACCGGAATCGTAGACAAGGACAAAATAATAGATAAAACAAAGATGAAGGCCGGCGATGTGATCATAGCGCTGCCGTCATCTGGCGTACACTCAAACGGTTTTTCACTGGTAAGAAAAGTTTTTGATGTCGAGAACAAAGATATCAAGAGCCCGGTAGCCGAGCTTGGCGGAGCATCTCTTGGCGAAACGCTGCTCACACCGACGAAAATATATGTAAAACCGATGCTCGCTCTGTTCGATGAAGTGAGCGTAAAAGGCGTTTCACATATCACCGGCGGCGGCTTCTACGAGAATATTCCGAGATGCATCCCCGACGGCCTGTGCGCGAAGATAGATGAGGCGGCTGTCAAGGTGCTTCCGATCTTCGATATGATCGCCAAGGCCGGAAACATTGAAAAACGTGATATGTTTAACACCTTTAACATGGGCGTTGGAATGAGCGTGGTAACGGCAAAGGAAGATGCCGACAAGGCAGTATCAATTCTGCGCGCCAACGGTGAGGAAGCATATATCATTGGCGAGATAATCGAAAACGACAGCAAGATAGTCATCTGCTGATAAGCGGCTGCGAACAGCAAAAGTATAAGGAGCATCAGATGTCAGAAAAGAAAGCAAGGATAGCGGTCTTCGTCTCGGGCGGAGGCACAAATCTGCAGGCCATACTTGATGCGCAGAAGAGCGGGATCATAAAAAGCGGCGAAGTCGTTCTCGTGGTCTCAAACTCCGAGGGAGCCTATGCGCTTGAGAGGGCGAAAAACGCCGGGATAAAGGCTGAGACCGTGACCAGGAAAAAGACGGGCTCGCAGGAAGCCTTTGAAGCAGAGCTTGAAAGGCTTATGGCTGAGAACAAAATAGATCTCATCGTTCTGGCCGGATTTATGAATATACTTACGGAAAATTTCACCTCGAAATATCCGAAGCGCATAATAAACATCCATCCCGCGCTTATTCCGTCGTTCTGCGGCAAGGGCTTTTACGGGCTTAAGGTGCATGAAGCGGCTCTTGAACGCGGGGTCAAGCTGACCGGCGCTACAGTACATTATGTAAACGAGATAGCCGACGGCGGCGAGATCATCATGCAGAAGGCTGTGGAGGTACACGACGGCGATACGCCGGAAGTCCTGCAGCGCCGCGTGATGGAACAGGCCGAATGGGTCATTTTCCCGCAGGCTGTGGAAAAAGTATCGGCGGAACTGATGGCGTGATGGAGATATCAGAAGGAGATAAAGTGGTATGGATATTTATAAGATAAATGATATTGGGGAGTTGATAAGCGGAAATCCGTACGTGGGGCGCGGTATCGTAGTTGGTAAAAGCGCAGACGGAAAAAATGCGGTATCCGCATATTTCATCATGGGCAGAAGCGCGAACAGCCGCAACCGTGTATTTACCGAAAAGGAAGGGACTGTATTTACAGAGCCTTTTGACGCTTCAAAGGTCGAGGATCCGAGCCTTATAATATACGCTGCAATAAGAGAGCTTGAAAATAAACTGATCGTAACCAACGGCGACCAGACCGATACGATCTACGACGGAGTAAAGGCCGGGAAGAGCTTTTCCGAAAGCCTTACATCCAGATGCTTCGAGCCGGATGCGCCGAACCTGACTCCCAGGATCAGCGCCATGCTCACATTTGCGGAAAAGGATTTTTCTTATGAGATGAGCATCTTAAAGAGCATCGATCCGGAAGGATCCGACTGCGCAAGATATACATTCTCATATCCGTCAAAGGCGGGCCTTGGGCATTTTATCCATACATATGTGACCAACGGCGACCCGATCCCGACCTTCCAGGGCGAGCCTGAAAGGGTGCAGATCCCGGACGATATCGATGTATTCACAAATGAGCTGTGGAATGCGCTCGACGCTGACAACAAGATCTCGCTGTATGTAAGATATACCGATCTTGAGAGCGGTACGGCAGTAAGCAGAATGATTAATAAAAATAAATGATCGCTGTACATTATCTGCTTTGATGCATATCAATGTATATTTCTGAAAGAGACATTGCGGGTCCCGGTACTTGGCGATCGCAAGTGAAACGCCGCGAGAGCCTTAGTACCGCTGGGGAACCCGCACTAAGCGAAAGCGGTCTCTTGAAGAAATATACATGATAGGCATCACGATACAGATAATGCAGCATCAGTCATAATAACAGGAGAAAAGCACATGAAAGAATTTGAGCTTAAATACGGATGCAATCCCAATCAGAAACCGGCGAAGATATTTATGCATGACGGAAGCGATCTGCCGATAGAGATCCTTGGCGGCAGACCGGGGTATATAAATTTCCTGGATGCTTTCAATTCATGGCAGCTGGTAAAGGAGCTTAAAGAAGCGCTTGGACTGCCGTCGGCGGCATCGTTCAAGCATGTCAGCCCGACCAGCGCAGCCGTAGGTATTCCTCTTGGCGAAGAGCTTAAAAGAGCTGTTTTTGAGGACGATATAGAAGGTCTCGACGATTCTCCGCTTGCCTGCGCATATGCAAGAGCAAGAGGAACAGACCGCATGTGCTCCTTCGGAGACTGGATCGCGCTTTCGGATGTCTGCGATGAGGTCACGGCTGAGATGATAAAAAGAGAAGTTTCCGACGGGATTATCGCACCGGGATATACGGATAAGGCTCTCGAGATCCTGCATACAAAGAAAAAAGGAAACTACAATATCGTTAAGATCGACAAGGACTATGTTCCCGATCCTGCTGAGCACAAGCAGGTGTTCGGAATAACCTTCGAGCAGGGCAGGAATAATTTTAAGATAGACCGTGAGCTCCTTTCAAATATCGTTACGAAAAACAAGGAGCTTCCGGAGAGCGCGGTAAGAGACCTTATCATTTCGCTTATCACGCTTAAATATACCCAGTCAAATTCAGTCTGCTTCGCATACGACGGACAGGCTATCGGAGTTGGAGCCGGACAGCAGTCCAGGATCCACTGCACAAGACTTGCGGGATCCAAGGCTGATACCTGGTTCCTGCGTCAGAGCGAAAAGGTGCTGAATCTTAAATTCAGAGAGGATCTGGGACGTCCGGGAAGAGACAACGTTATCGACGGATATATCAACCAGAACGAAGAGGACGTCTGCGCAGAGGGCATCTGGCAGCAGTACTTTACGGAAAGGCCGGAGCCGTTAACAAAAGAAGAGCAGCAGGCTTATCTTGCAACAAAGCGCGGCGTAGCCCTTGGATCTGACGCGTTCTTCCCGTTCAGCGATAATATCGAAAGAGCATACAGAAGCGGCGTGGATTATATCGCAGAGCCCGGCGGATCGGTAAGAGACGCCGCGGTCATCGAATGCTGCGATAAGTACAACATGGTCATGGCGTTTACAGGAATGAGACTGTTCCACCACTAATGTGATATCACAGGGTTACTATTCACAGTTCATCTGTATTTTACAGGCTTTTTGTGCTTGCACAAAAAAACATGTAAAATACAGATGAAACATGCGAAGCAGGGACCCCAACGCACTGAGCAAAAAGTTATTTCATAATGTATTTATTCAAAAAGAACTTTTTGCGAAGTGCTGTACGGGGGCTGTGAATAGTAACAATGCAAGCAGCGAAGCAGCGGAGCAATGCGATGCGATATCAATAAAGTAAAAGATTAGGATATAAGAGGAGAGCAATAATGAAGATTTTGGTAGTCGGCGGCGGCGGAAGAGAGCACGCCATCATAAAAAAGCTTAAAATGAACTCCGAGGCGGAAAAGATATATGCTGTTCCCGGCAACGCCGGCATCCAGGCCATGGGCGACGCCGAATGCATTGATCAGATCGCGGCGACGGACATCGAAGGCATAGTGAAATTTGCCCTCGAAAACAAGATAGATTACGCTGTCGTAGCGCCGGACGATCCGCTGGTGCTCGGCACGGTCGATGCGCTTGAAGCCAAAGGCATCCCCTGCTTCGGACCGAGAGCCAATGCTGCGATAATCGAAGGCAGCAAGGTCTTTTCAAAGAATCTCATGAAAAAATACGGCATCCCGACAGCGCAGTACGAAGTGTTCAGCGACATGGACAAAGCGCTTGAATATCTTGAAACTGCCCCGATCCCGACAGTTATAAAGGCGGACGGACTCGCACTTGGCAAGGGCGTTATCATTGCCCAGACAAGGGAGGAAGCCAAAGAAGCTGTTGTTTCCATGATGCAGGATAAGAAGTTCGGACACAGCGGCGACAATATCGTTATAGAAGAATTCCTTGAAGGACCCGAAGTTTCCGTGCTTTCATTTACGGACGGCAAGGTCGTAAAACCGATGATCTCATCCATGGATCACAAGCGCGCTGGAGACGGAGATACGGGGCTTAATACCGGCGGCATGGGCGTTATCGGACCGAATCCTTATTATACAAAAGAGATAGCCGATGAATGCATGGAAAAGATATTCCTTCCGACAATAAACGCAATGAATGCGGAGGGACGCACATTCAAGGGCTGCCTGTATTTCGGACTTATGATCACAAAAGACGGGCCAAAAGTCATAGAATATAACTGCCGCTTCGGCGATCCCGAAGCACAGGTCGTGCTGCCGCTCATGGAAAGCGATCTGCTTACAGTCATGCAGGCTGTAACGAATGAAAGCCTTGCAGA
>CADBMM010000071.1 GCA_902795795.1 uncultured Lachnospiraceae bacterium
AGAAGACAGGCTATCCTTTGGTCGAGAGAGATGCTTTTACAAGCTTTCACGATGGAAAGTAATATCTCATTTACAAATAATTAAAATTAGCTGTCGCATTACAATTGCGACAGTTTTTTTATATGAAAGCTTGACAAACAATAACGATTGAACTAAACTGATTTTACTAAATTAATTATTAAGCTAAAATAATAATCTGCAGATCGCCTGCAGAACATCGGAAGGAATCATACATGAGCGAGAATACAATAAATATAAATGCAGATGAGGCTCTTAAGCTGGACAACCAGCTGTGCTTTCCGCTGTACGTTTGTGCCAGAGAGATAATCAATTCATATACGCCGTTTCTCACAGAGATCGATCTTACATATACACAGTATATAACGATGATGGTCATGTGGGAGGAGAAGCAGGTGCTTACAAGGCATCTGAGGGAAAGACTTTATCTTGACAGCGGAACACTTACGCCGGTAATCAAAAAGCTCGAAGAAAAAGGATATATTACAAAGGAAAGATCCAGGGAAGACGCCAGGGATCTTATAGTAACGATCACAAAAAAAGGCGAGAAGCTGCAGGAAAAAGCAGGCACAATCCCGCTGAAGGTCGGTATGTGCATGGCGAAGTATAAACATGGACCCCAGCTTAAAGTTATGCTTGAAGATCTGATGAAGATATTCAAGGAAAACCGGATAAATAACGGCAAACTGTAACTAGAATACATTTTGGTTTCGGAGGATATCAGATGGATTTTGTTATGATCGAAACAGGGTGGGTATCGCTTATACCGCCTATTCTGGCTATCGTATTGGCCCTTATTACAAAAGAGGTTTATTCATCGCTCTTTGCCGGCCTTTTTTCCGGCATGCTTATCTATATGTTCGCCAGCGGAGGGAATATCGTATCGGCTGCTTCAATGACATTTGATATGATGTTTTCAAAAATATCCGATAACGCATATATGATTATTTTCCTGGCTCTTTTATGGGCGGTGGTCAGCCTGGTCTCAAAATCAGGAGGATCCGAGGCCTATGGCCGGTGGGCAGGAAGAAAACTTAAGAGCAAAAGATCGGCTTCCCTGTTTACTTCATTTTTAGGAATACTTGTATTTATTGATGACGGTTTCAACTGTCTTACTATAGGTACGGTCATGAGACCGGTAACCGACAGACTGCGCATTTCAAGAGAAAAACTTGCTTATATCATAGATGCTACAGCAGCACCGGTATGTATTATCGCTCCGGTTTCAAGCTGGGCAGTAGCAGTAGCCAGCGAAGTCAGCGCAACGGATGGTTTCAATATATTCCTCTCCACGATCCCTTATAATCTCTATGCTTTGTTCACGATATTCTTTGTTTTCATGATCAGCGTTACCGGAAAAGATTTCGGACCAATGAAAAGAGCGGAAGAAAGGGCTATGCTTTCTGAGGCTTCCGACAGCACTCAGGAAACCGGAAACGGAAAAGGAAGAGTTATCGATCTGGTACTGCCGATCGTCGTTCTGATCATCTGCGCTATTCTCGGAATGGCTTATGTAGGCGGATTTTTCCAAGGTGTCAGCTTCTCGGAAGCGATTGGCTATAATCCGACAGCCGGGCTTACGCTTGGAGCGTTTGCCGGACTTATAACGGCCATGATCTTATATATTCCCAGAAAGCTTATGAAACCGAGCGAGTTCGTGATGAATATCGTTGACGGAATCAGCAAGATCGTTCCTCCGATGCTTATCCTGATCCTATCCTGGAGCCTTGGCGGCGTATGCAGACAGCTTATCGGAACAGGACAGTTCGTATCGGGCTTCGTAAGCAGTTCCAATTTCCCGATGGGATTCCTGCCCGTAATCATATTTATCATTGCGGCATTCATGAGTTTCTCGATGGGAACATCATGGGGAACGTTCGGAATGCTTATACCGATCGTGACGATGATCTGCGGCACACCGGAAACTGAGATCTATCTTATCCCGGTGCTTGGAGCTACGCTTGCGGGATCTGTTTACGGAGACCATTGTTCGCCGATCTCAGATACCACGATACTTTCATCCACAGGCGCCGAGTGTCAGCATATCAGTCATGTGGAGACCCAGCTTCCATACGCTACATTTGTTGCCGTGATATGTGCAGTTGGATATCTTATAACAGGATTCATGAGGACTCCGTGGGTCGGTATAATAGTGGGAATCGCCCTTATGATCGTTGCGGTAATGATCCTGAGCAGAAAAGATCCGGCCGCATTTAAACGTAAATAACCTGCAAGATAAGATACCTGATCAAAAAGGGCCTTAAAGAAGCAGGGATCCCTGTAGAGGAAAAGAGCTTCTACGCAAAAAGCAAGCCGGGTGAGGCTCAGCTTAAGGCAGCAGAAGAGTTTGCAAAAAGATATTTATAATAAAAAGTAAAAATCCGCAGGTGGATAAAGCCTGCGGATTATTTTTCTGTAGTTTTTTATTCGTAACGCAATGCGTCTATGGGGTTCAGATTCGATGCTTTTACGGACGGAAGCATTCCGAAGACGATACCGATGACCATGGAAAAGAGCACTGCAATGACAACAGCAGGAGTGCTGATGGATACCGGAATAAGGGCTACGGCAGATATAACGTAGGAAAGGATTATTCCGGTAATAACTCCAAGGATGCCGCCGATGCCGCTTAATATTACTGCTTCCGTAAGGAACTGTGATCTTATGCGGCGTTTTTTGGCGCCGAGAGCCTTTTTAAGTCCGATCTCTCTTGTACGCTCGGTTACGGAGACGAGCATGATATTCATTACTCCTATGCCTCCGACCAGTAATGAAATAGATGCAATGCCGATCATAAGTATATTGGTCGAAGATGAGAGTGAATTGAGAGAGGCGGCAGCGTTTGCCAGGTTGCCGCTTGCGTATTTTATATCGCTGCCGTCAGCGACTGAAAGCTTGCTGTTTAAAAGAGAAATGGCCGCGTTCCCGGCGGAGATCATATCGTCCGTAGATGTAGCCTTTACGATAACATTTAAAGGTTCGTCAAATTTAAAGCAGACCGGCCACAGCTCCTGGGGAATGTATATGGTTCCGCTGGAGGAGGATACGTAGTTTAAATAATCCTGAACAGAGTTTATAACAGGTTCAAATTCGCTTCTCTTATCTACGATACCTATCACGGTGAAGGGCTCACCGTTTATGTCGATGACCTTGCCTATAGGATCCTCGCCCTCAAGAGAGTTCAGAACTATCTTGTCTATTAAAGCAACTTTATTATAGTTTTTATGATCATATTCCGAAAAGCCTCTGCCTTTTGTTATCTGCAGACCTGAAACATACAAATATGAATCATCGATTCCGCAGATCTGGTTCTGAAGCTGTATGTTCCTGAAGTAAAGGCTGTCGGCCCAGTCTCGGAACCTGTAAAATGCCGCGTCTTCAATAGCATCATTTTTGATCAGCTCTGCTTTTACATCATCTGTAAACACAGGGATACCGGATGGAATGCTTTCGTATGATAGATCTACCGGCCAGCCGTCCTTATAAAGCTCGACCGTTACTGTGTTGGAGCCGTCTCCTATAAGATTGCTTTTTATCTGGTCATTTGTACCCTTAATGGTAGAGACCACGGCTATGACCGAGGCTATGCCGACTATTATGCCAAGCATCGTCAGAAAGCTTCGCATTTTATGCGACCATATTCCTTTAAATGAGAGTTTAATATCTTCAAACATTTTACAGCTCCTTAATAATTCGGCAGTTCGTCTTTAATGTTTGTTTTGGCTCCGGGAACGACTCCGGTCCCGTAAGGAAACGCCAGATAATCGTTGGAAGAGATGTTCCCGGTCACGGAGGTGTATGATCCCCAGTAAGACCTTCCGGGCGTCACGTATACCTTTTCCAGTACTCCGTTGTTGTCCTTCAGCACATAGCTTCCATCCTTATCGGTCCTGATATACATGGTCATGAGGATGATCGAGCCGGTATCGACAGAAGCATCCGGATCCGGATCGAAGGTTACCTCGCAGTTTTCACCCATGCGGAGCTGAAGATCGGTTTCATTTATATCAGCCGTGACAGGATAGTAAGAACTGTTTGGATTGGAACCATAGCCGTAATAGTTTTCCGCGGGAGTATCGCTTTTTTCTGTCACGACACCGGAGAAGCTCATTCCTGTTTCATAGGAATATCCTGTAAGGGTGTCGCCGGGTTCTGTTTTGTCCATATCCATTTCATTTACGTAAATCGTAAGGGAGTAGGAATCGCTGCCTTTTACCGTAATGATCGTCTGTCCGTTTTCGGTAGCTGCCGGATCGCCGGCGTAGGAGACTGTGCCGTTGATAGCAGCTTTGACTTCGCCGGTTTTTCCTGTCAGCAGATCTTCCTGATACGCAATGTTTGCAGCTTTAAGATCTATGTTCAGAAGCTTAAGATCATTCTGTTTTTCCCTGATCATTTTTGCAAGCTCTGCGCTGGAATACATATAGTTTTCGCCCGAATAATCGACTTCCGGATAATGATAAATGGTTATGTATCTTTCATATTCTTCAGTTCCGTATGTCAGGAAACGGCCGTAATATTTTTCTTCGGAAGTTATTTTGACCGAAGTTCCCTCTTCGTCGCTGAAGGAGACGATATCTGAAAGATGCCAGTCGTTTTTAAGAGGATCTGCATCTTTTTTTATAAATAACTCCGGAGTGACGGATGGTACCGGCGTGGGAGTTGGAGTAATGCTCGGTGTGACCGGAACATCAGTCGGAGCAGCTGTTGGTGCGACAGTCGGAGCAATAGTCGGAGTTTCGGTTGGCACTATTGTAGGAACTTCGGTCGGTACTACTGTCGGTACAGGGGTCGGGATCTCTGTAGGTACTTCTGTCGGGACGTCAGTCGGAACAATAGTAGGAGTCTCTGTCGGGATATCCGGCGGGGCTGTCGGATCAGGTGAGGGTGTGTCTGTCACGATCACAGGCGGATCAGTCGGTTCAGGTGCAGGCGGGATGTCTTCCGAGCTTCTCGGAACTGCCAGTGACATGAAAGAAGATACAGTTATACTTCCATTTATGGCAGGGGGTTCAGGAGAAGGAGCGGTCTCACCCTGCGGTTCCGTTTTTGAGGGATCATAGGGTTCATATGTCTCGACGGTCTCAGGTATTTCACTTCCGTTGATCTCATATATTCCGTAATATGTATTATCGTGATAGAGGTTTAAAACAACTGTATATTTATTAGCTCTTAACGCAGCTAAAAAATCCTTTCCGATAACGGTATCGCCTGTCACGTCAAAGCTCATTCCGTCGGATGTGCAGTCAGCGGCGGAAAGATAAGATGTGAATTTCAGCTCTCCAAGATCCTGCGTTTCTTCCCAGCCGGAGGGAGCATACTCGCTGGGGGCCAGAGTCTGGTATCTGGCTATATCTGAAGCAGTGGAAGCGATCCTGCTTTCAAGCAGGGAAATACGGGCAACGTCCGAATTAAGGGCCAGTTGGAATGAAGAAACGTCATAGACCATCAGAATGTCGCCTGCCTTAACGGTATCGCCTTCTTTTACTTTTATTTCGTTTACGATACTGTTTTTAAGTTTGACATCCTGGATCTTTGACTGGCTGACCATTGCAGGGCAGCTTCCGGATTCGCCCCAGTATTCCATCGAAAGATAATTGGCGGAATACACGTCGATTATTTTGTTGATATTCTTTTGATAAATGTAATAGCAGATTCCTGTTGCAGCCGCCGCGATAACTGCGAGTACGACTATAGTCCGCAAGACTTTTCTGACTTTCATTGCGCTGAGCCCTCCTTTAACGGAGCATAAAGCCGGCCGTCTCTTATGTGCAGCTGCGTTTTTGCGTAATCAGCGATCTCGCTGTCATGAGTGATCATTATTATGGTCGTACCTTCACTGTTAAGTTCTCTGAAAATATCCATGATCTGAAAACTGGATTTGCTGTCAAGTGCACCGGTGGGTTCGTCGGCAAGAAGCACAGACGGATCGAGGGCCATAGCCCTTGCGATGGCTACACGCTGCTTCTGTCCCCCGGATAACTGTCCGGGAAGATGATCCATTCTGTCGCCAAGCCCCATTTTCTCCAGTACGGCAGCTGCCCTTTCAAGTCTTTGCTTTTTCTTTATGCCTGCATATAGCATTGGAAGGGCTACATTTTCAAGGGCGGTCTCACGGGGCATGAGATTAAAGCTCTGAAATACAAAGCCGATGTATTTGTTCCTGATTTCTGCAAGCTCGTTTTCATTTTTTGAGGCGATATCCTCACCGTTCAGGATGTAGGTGCCGCTTGTAGCGGTATCGAGGCAGCCTATTATGTTCATGAGCGTAGATTTCCCGGATCCGGAAGGACCGGTTATAGCCACGAAATCACCTTTTTCAATCTCCAGATTTATATTAAAAAGGACAGGGAGCGTAAGCTTCCCGTTATCATAGGTCTTGCAGATATCTTTCATTGAAAGCATCATAATGCCTCCTCGGAAAGATCAGTATCGGCAGGCCACGCCACATAGTCAGTAAGCGAGAGACCTTCTGTTATCTCGAACTGATCCGTAGAATAATCATAATCGCCGAGAGTAACGATACGTTCCTCAAGTCCGGCGGGATCGGAATCAGGGGATGCCGTAACGATGGATTCGCCCTGGTCATTAGTTGAAATATAGCCGGACGGCAGCCAGATCCCGTTTGAATGATCAAACTCAGGCTTTTTTTCTATTATAAGATGCTGGCCGACCATGAGGCCTTCCGTGTTTTCGAGCTCGACGTAAAATGCATAATTTGAGGACCTGTCCGATTGATCGGAATAATACATATTACTGCCGGAGCTGTCAGTCTGGCCTGTCTCGATCGTTGAGATCTGTCCGCTCCAGGTATCGTCGGAGTTAATGCGTGATACGGCCGTTACCTCGTCTCCGGAATTGATATCGTGGATATTCATTTCGTTTATGCGGCATTTGACCCTGTACTGGCCATCGGCCATAACAGTAATGAACACATTGCTGGTCGTTCCTGAGGAATCATAATTGATGCCGGAGATGATATCATCTACGCTTGCAATCGAAACTACGGTTCCTGTTATTGGGGCTTCCACTGCTGAAGAGCTTATCGAGGCCTGCTTTACTGCGATCTCAGCCTGTTTTGTCTTTATATCAAACTGGGACTGCGCAATATCTGACTGAGCCTGGGTGATGGAAGCGGTATATTCAAGTCTTGCGGTATCGGTCGTCGCCTTGTTTAATGAATCCGCTAAAACATATATCTGATCGTTAAGATTCGCAACGGTAGTATTCAGCTTTTCTATCTCAAGCATGAGCTGTTCGATCTCAAGTGTAAGGCTTTCCGTATCATAGGCAAAAAGCAGCTGTCCCTTTTCTACGTGGTCGCCTTCAGCGACGTAAAGCTCCTTCAGCTTTTTCTGAGGGTCGAATTCTGTCTTCTCGGTTTTCTGCGTCTCTACAACGCCGTTGAAGCGGTTTGCGGAATAAGAGATGTTCTGCAGCTCATTCACGCTTTGAAGGACAGCGCTGCTATTATCCGGATTTGCATCTGTCTTTTTGAAAAGCAAAAAATATACGGCGACGAGAACCGCGGCAAGAATTATAATTATTATTGGAATTATTACCCTGCTTTTTTTCATTTGTCCGTTTTTCCATCCTGCTGGTATTATTGTTCAGGCACGCACAGCGAAAGAAGCCTGGCTGTCTGATTCAAGGTATTTTGAATATATATTCTACCACGGTTGTCAACCTGTTTTCACCATTTCTATGGAAAAGTATTTGAATATGTATTAAAATACTGTTTCAGTAAACAGACTGCTAAATACAGCTGCATTTTCGGGAGTTGACAATGTCTAAACAGAAGCAGGAAGTAAAAACCAACGCAATGAGGATCCTTGACGGCATGGGGATCGCATATGAAGCGCAGTCCTATGAATGCAAGGAGTTCGAAAGCGGATCGCATGTTGCAGACGAGCTGGGGCTGCCGCATGAAAAGGTATATAAAACACTTGTATGCCAGGGGAGCGGAAAAGGGTATTTTGTTTTCGTGATCCCGATAGATGCCGAACTGGATCTTAAAAAGGCTGCTAAGGCAGTAGGAGAAAAAAGCGTGTCGATGATACATGTAAAAGATATTCAGACAGTTACCGGTTATGTACGCGGCGGATGCACGGCCATAGGTATGAAAAAAGCTTATCCTGTATCTATAGAAGAAACAGCTGAAGAGCTGTCCGATATATATGTAAGTGCCGGGAAGATCGGATGCCAGCTGCATTTAAAGCCCGAAGATCTTAAAAAAGCCGCTGACGCGAAATGGGCGGACATAATCAGGAAGTAACGTAAAAAATAATAATAATATTCAAGGAGCACGGCGAAATGTTAAAAATCGAACATTTGACTAAAACCTTCGGAGATAAAGTTGCAGTAGACGATCTGTCCCTGCATATAGCGCCCGGTGAGATATACGGATTCATCGGACATAACGGCGCAGGTAAAAGCACGACTCTTAAATCTGCTGTAGGTATCCAGCAGTTTGATAAAGGGGAGATAACTATCGGCGGGATCAGCTTAAAAAACGATCCGCTTGGATGCAAACGCATAATTGCATATATTCCGGATAATCCGGATATTTATGATTATATGACAGGCATCCAGTATCTGAATTTTATCGCGGATATTTTCAAGGTGGATGAGACCACACGCAGTGAGAGGATCCGTGATTATGCCGATCGCTTTCAGCTGACGCAGGATCTTGCCCAGCCTGTTGCGGCCTATTCACATGGTATGAAGCAGAAGCTGGCTATAATATCTGCGTGGATCCATGCACCTAAGCTTATACTTATGGACGAACCGTTTGTAGGCCTTGATCCTGTGGCTTCCCACTTGCTTAAGGGTATGATGCGTGAATTATGTGACCAGGGCGGCGCAATCTTTTTCTCTACCCATGTGCTTGAGGTCGCTGAAAAGCTTTGTGATAAGGTAGCTATCATTAAACAGGGACGGTTGATCCGTTCCGGTACGATGGAAGAGGTCAAGGGCGATGATTCGCTTGAAGAAGTATTCCTGGAACTGGAGGCTGAAAAATGACACGCCTGCTCGTAAAAAAACAGCTCCGTGAGATCTTCAGATCATATTTCTATGACGCCAAACGGAATAAGAAAAGATCCAAAGCCGGAGTTATCGCATATTTTGTTTTCTTTGTAGCTGTTATGGCCGGAGTGCTTGGCGGCATATTTACCATGCTTGCCAATCTGATCTGCGAACCGCTTACCTCTGCCGGACTTGGATGGCTTTACTATATCATTATGGGTGTCATAGCTGTTCTGCTGGGTGTTTTCGGAAGCGTTTTCAACACCTATTCGGCATTATACATGGCAAAAGATAATGATCTGCTTTTATCGCTGCCGATACCGGTAAACGCCATAATGATATCACGTCTGCTGACAGTATATCTGATGGGACTTATGTATTCAGCCTGTATCCTGATCCCCACCATGATCGTATACTGGATACAGACCGGTGCATCTTTTTCAAAGGTAATTGGCGCGCTGATACTGCTGCTGGACATATCGCTGATAGATCTGGTGCTTTCGTGCCTCTTTGGCTATCTGATCGCCAGGATCAGCCTTAAGCTTAAGAATAAAGGTATCATAACAGCGCTCATCGCAGTCGTTTTCATAGGAGTTTATTATTTCTTTTCTTTCAGGTTCAATGATCTGCTTAACATCCTGTTGCAGAATGCGGAGCAGTACAGCGAACGTATCGAAGGATCGGCATGGCTTCTTTATCTTTTTGGTACGATCGGTGAAGGAAAAGTAAGCGGGATGCTGATATGGACGGTTATATGTGTCGGCGCGCTTGCCGTTACATGGTATGTCCTGCATAGAAGCTTTTTGAAGATAGCTACATCGACAGGAGCATCCAAAAAGATCGAATACAAGGAAAAGGCTGTCAGGCAGAAAAGTCCGGATGCAGCTCTGCTTTCGCGCGAACTGAAAAGGTTTACGGGCAGCGCAAATTATATGCTGAACTGCGGCCTGGGAATAGTAGTGCTGCCTGTTGCGGGAGTTTTGCTGCTTTTATATAGCAATACCATTATGGATACGCTGACCGGAGTGTTCGGATATGACATTGTTGTGATTGCGTTTAGTATTGTAATGAGCCTGGCAGGCTGCATGATCAATCCGGTCGCACCTGCTGTTTCCCTGGAGGGAAAAAGCATCTGGATAGTACAGTCGCTTCCTGTAGACACATGGAAAGTGCTTAAAGCCAAACTCAGGATGCAGCTGCTTCTAAGCCTGATACCGCTGCTGTTTACTGTTATTTGCGGAACGATCGTTTTAGTGCGTCATCCGGAGGCTGAGCCGCTGAAGATCATTATGTTTATAGCTTTGCCGATCTTGTTTCAGGTATTTATGGCATTATGGGGACTGTTCTGGGGCATTCGTAAGGCAAATATAAACTGGAGCAGCGAGATTTATCCAATAAAGCAGAGCATGCCCATAATTCTTTCGCTGTTCGGAGGATGGGGCATGGCTGTAGCAATAGGCGGACTGTATCTTCTGTTTATGAACAGGATCAGTCTGACCGCATACATGGCAATTGCGATAGTGGCGGTACTGGCAGTCTCGGCAATACTGTTGAGATGGCTGAAAAAGGAAGGTACAAAATTGTTCAATGAACTTCGGTAAAGAATGCTGATTTTACAACGTCAGCAGAATGGAGGTCAATATGACAGATAAGATCGATGTGTTTACCCACAGCAGCATACGAATAAGAGGAGAAAAATATAAGGTCTATATCGATCCCTTCAATATTAAAAGCGAAACAAAAGATGCTGATTTTATCCTGGTCACCCATGACCATTACGACCACTTTTCCGTAGAGGATATAAAAAGGGTCTCAAACGGAAAGTCAATACTTGTCGTTCCGGTGAAAATGTCAGAGAAAGCCAGGGAGGCAGCCTCTTTAGTGGGAAGGATCTGCGAAGTGGAGGCAGGCAACAGCTATAACATTGACGGGCTGGAATTCACGACTGTACCGGCATACAACAATCTGAAACCGTTTCATCCGAAAAGCGCCGGCTGGGTCGGATATATTGTAAATGTTGACGGAAAAAGAGTATATATCGCAGGTGATACAGATCTGACAAAGGAAAATAAGACCGTGAAATGCGATATCGCTCTGGTACCGGTCGGAGGCACCTATACAATGGATGCGAAAAAGGCTGCCGAACTTGTCAACTGCATAAAGCCTGAGACAGCGATCCCCACGCATTACGGCAGTATCGTCGGGGAAGAAGCCGATGCGGATGTATTTGCGGCTGATGTGGATAAACAGATAAGAGTTGATATAATAAAACAGTATTAATAAAGCTGAATTTGCTTGCAAATAAGGCAAATTATGTTAAGATAAAAAGACTGATATCAGTGCACTTCCAGTGGTAAAAGGGAATCAGGTGAGAATCCTGAACGATCCGGTCACTGTAAGCAGGGAGCCCAAGCTCACGAAACCATTGTGCCATGCGGCATGAGAAGGAGAGCGGCGGCCATGATCTGCAAGTCAGGAAACCTGCTGATATCATTTGCGGAATGTTTTCCAGGTAAAAACAGTTCTGTACAAATGATGCTTATTATTTTTAATGCTGCATTTATTGTCCGGGCTTGCGTTAGTATGAGGGTATGTATCTGATGGACAGCAGGCATTAGTAAAGCATATTTTATACGCTCTGTTTTTTCGGAAAACAGGGCGTTTTATTATGCAACAAAATCTTTTCCAGGTAAAAGGAGAATGACATGAAAAAAACTAGAGTAAAGCTGCTGGCGTTTCTTCTGGCTGCCGTAATGGTACTTTCACCGTTATACAGCACGATACCCGCAGCGGCAGCAGATGGAGACACGCCATCAACTATTGACACATCAGTGACGGAAGATGATCCTTCAATAACTAACGATTTATCATCGGATAATTCATTCTATTCGAAGACGGATTCAACCTCGAATTCATCATCTACATCGAAGAGTGATTCGACGACATCATCTTCATCGAAGAGCGATACGACGACATCATCTTCTTCAAACACAACTTCATCTTCAAACACAAACACGTCATCAGAAACACCAGCTGTACCGCAGTATGCAAATAATATTGTCTACAGTGGGGATAAGGTAATCATCAATAAAGCGGATGGTGAAGAATTAGGAATGATGTCACCGCAGGAAGGTACGACCTGCGTAATAAAAGACGGAAAGGTTCAGATAACA
>CADBMM010000072.1 GCA_902795795.1 uncultured Lachnospiraceae bacterium
CTGGGCGGCGACAATGTGGAACTTCGCCTGTTCGGCGGAAGATATAAAGGGCCGGATTTTACGGAGTATGACGGCACGCACTACCTGATCGCCCGCCCGGAACAGACACGTTATAAATCGAAAGGCGGCGCCCGCCTGATGTGTGAGATCTTCCAGGAAAGATGCCTGGAAGGCGGTAATCAGATCATTCGAAATACCAAAGCACAGTATCTGGAAAAAAATGACGAAGGGCGTGTCGTTTCTGCTATTGCCCTTTGCAGCGACGGCCTTTACAGAAGATTCAAAGGCAGCAAAGCAGTCATTCTTGCTACCGGCGATATCGGCTCCAACCCGGAAATGGTAAAGACTTTCTGTCCCATGGGCCTGGTCCCGAAGCGAAACGGATATGCCCCGGTAGATCCCAAGACCAAGATCGGTCTCAATACAGGCGACGGGCACCGTATGGCATATTGGATGGGCGGACAGTTTGAAACTCCATCCTGGGCGCTTTCCATGCATCTTCTTGCCTATTCAATCTATGTTTTCTTTTTCCTTTTCGTCAACCGTGACGGAAAACGTTTCATGAATGAGGATACCTGGGTGCAGGCCAAGGCGATACGCTGCGCGATGCAGCCAAGAGGCGAATTTGCCTATACAGTATTTGACAGCAAATGGTTTGAAGAGCTGGGCCGCCTAAGCAGCATCACCGGCGGGCAGTTTACCGATCCGCTGATCATCGATTACGGACAGGAATGGTCAGATGATAACGGTATCGATAAACAGATAGAACGTTATGTAAAGCTGGGAACCTGCTGCAAGGCAGATACGCTCGAAGAACTGGCAGAACAGATGGAAGTACCGGTCGAAACCTTCAAGGCGACCGTTGCCAGATATAATGAGCTGTACGAAAAGGGCGACGACGAAGACTACGGCAAACGCAGCGAACTGCTTACCAGCATCACGGAACCGCCGTTTTACGCCCTTAAATGGGGCCCGGCCCTTCTGAATGTCCATGGCGGCATGATCACCGATACAGGTATGCGCATCCTGGACGAAGAAAGCAAGCCTATACCCGGTCTCTATGCGATCGGCAACACTGCCGGAGGCCTGTACGGCGTTGACTATCCGCTCATCTGGAACGGCAACAGCCATTCCAGAGCCATCACCTGGGCCCGCCAGGCTGTAAAAACGATCAAGGAAACAGAATAAACCGTGACGGAGGACGCTTCTTTTGTCACCCCAGCAGCAGCAAATTCATTTCAGGAGGGAGTTATGACTAAGAAAAGAAACAGATTGTCCACTTTTATTGTATCTGCCGCAATCATATTTACTTTAACTTTGCCGGCATTTACGGTCCGTGCTAACGCCACGGAAGCTGATGCCACGGAAAGCAGTTCCTCTGCGCTTTCGGAAGAGGGGTACACACTGGAAAACATACGTGACTATATTGTCGGCGTCGATGAGCCGGTCGAGCTGGAAGACGGAACGAAAGCCCCTCTCATCAACTTTGATAACGCAGCTACAACGCCTGCCTTCAGGCCTGTCATGGAAGAAGTGGACAGCAAGCTCGCCATGTATGGCTCGATTGGCCGCGGATTTTCACAGAAATCCAATTATTCAACAGATATTTATAACGAGACCAGAAAAAAAGTCCTGGATTTCGTCGGCGCAGATGAAGAGAAATATACCTGCTTCTATGTCAACAACACGACGGACGGCCTGAACAAGCTGGCTTCAGCGCTGATCGAAAACGAAGACATGGTAGTCCTCTCCACAAGGATCGAGCATCACGCCAACGATCTTTCCTGGCGTGAACGCTGCAAGATGCTCTACGCGGAAGTGGACGATCAGGGCCGTATCATTTATGAAGATATCGAAAAGCTGCTTCAGGAAAACAAGGTAGATTACGTTGCCGTTACGGCAGCTTCCAACGTTACCGGATATGTGACCGACGTTCACCGCGTGGCTAAACTGGCACATCAGTACGGCGCGAAGATCATCGTAGACGGCGCTCAGATCGTGGCGCACAGATCATTCTCCATGCTTGGCGAAACGGAAGATGAAAACATCGACTTCTTCGTATTTTCCGCTCATAAAATGTACTCTCCGTACGGCGGCGGTGCAGTTGTAGGACTTACTGAGGTCCTGAATGAGCATATGCCGGAATTTTACGGCGGCGGCACCGTCCGTATCGTCGGCGACACCAAATGGGACCCGAAAGATGCTCCGGCAAAATACGAAGCCGGCTCACCGAATTATCCCGGCGTTGTCGGACTCGGCAAAGCGATCGATATTCTCCAGGAAGTCGGTTTTGATGCTATCGAAGAACATGAACAGGTACTGATCAGGAGACTGATCGATGGATTAAAACAGTATGACACCGCCGTGATCTACGGTGATTCGGAAAACACCTCTGACCGCGTCGGCGTCGTGACCTTTAATTTCACCGACGCCAACTCCCACATTCTGGCGGAGCAGCTTTCAAAGCTCGGCGGTATTGCCACAAGGCGCGGCGCTTTCTGCGCTCATCCGTACGTATGGCGTTTGCTTGGAATTGATGCCGACGGCGCTGTCGAGGCCTATGGCAGCTGTGACGATGTATTCACTCCGGGCATGATCCGCGTCAGCTTCGGCATTTACAACACGGAGGAAGAAGTAGATCAGCTGCTCGCTATCCTCCCGGCGGCACTTGAGGCAACCAGGGCTGAAACAGAAAAACTGAACAGCGATCCTCACGTTGTCAAAATGGTGGATCCGGCTTTTTAAACAGTTATAAGCCAACTAAAAAGCTGCGGCATTTTAACGCCGCAGCTTTTTATTCAGATCGATCCTTCCTCTCATATATCATTTCAGCGCTGACAGTCAAAAGTGTATACATCAGCAAGGCTCAACCGGTCGTATCCCCAGTCTTCCGTTTTTGTAAGAAGGTATTCGAAGCCGTTTTTTAAAAGGCATCGTGCCGACGCCTTATTATCAGGCAGCACATGGGCAGTGACCAGTTCAACTTCTGTTTGATCTCGTATAAAATCCAATGAGGCCTGGATACAGCCGGAAGCTATACCCCTGCCCCAGTATTCTGACCTGAATCTGTAACCCAGAGAAATAACTTTTCCCGAGGGCTTAAAATCGTAGAACTCGGAAAGACCGACCATCACTGATGGGTCGGTCTTTTCATATACTCCTAAAATACAGTGCCTGTCCTTATAAAGATCCATATTACGGATCGATTCCAGGGCAGCTTCAGGGGAACCCTGACGCTCTGCCAGAAATATCGGTTCGTAACGATATACCAGCTGATCGCATCTCATGGATCTAAGACTGTTAAGATCCTTCTTTTCCAGGCCGTGGATCAGCAGTCTGTCATTTTCAATGTATATCGGATCGTAACTCATACTGTTAC
>CADBMM010000073.1 GCA_902795795.1 uncultured Lachnospiraceae bacterium
CCAAATTGTTAATTTGCAATTGAACATTTTGCTAAAATGACATATATTATAGATAATATTGCAGTCACGGGTTTGCCTTTTGCCAAAAGCGGAGATATGGAAAAGGGATGCACTCGTGCGGCTGTCATTCGATGGATTATGCAGTAAGGAATACCAAGGAGGAAGAAAGAATGCCTAACGTAAAAGTCGACATTAAAGCCGACAAAAAAGTCCTTAAGGCTGCCAGCCTTATGGGTCCGCGTGCCGGCCTTCCCACGACTGTAGAGTCAGATGCGAACGGAAAGATCACCAGGATCCGTCCGTTTTATTATGACGAAAATCATGACTGGGAAAGCAAAAGACCCTGGAAAATAGAAGCCAGGGGTTCGGTATTTGAACCTCCCAGACACTCACTTCCGGCTAACTATTATCTTAGTTATAAAAAACGTGTATATTCACACAACCGTGTGCGTTACCCGCTGAAGAGAGTAGACTGGGATCCCAATGGTGAGCGTCATCCCGAGACAAGAGGAAAAGCCAGATACGAGCGTATTTCCTGGGATGAGTGTACAACTATCGTAGCTAACGAGCTTAAACGTCTCAGAGACAAATACGGCATGGACTGTGTCCTTGCTGAAGCAGACATGCACGGCGAAGGAAAACACATCGCTCCTTCACACGGATGCATGAATCGCCTTCTTTCAATTATGGGCGGATATACAGTACAGATGCGTAACCAGGACTCCTGGGAAGGTTATTCCTGGGGCTCCAAGAACGTATGGGGCGGTGAGCCTGTAGGCGAAATGCAGCCTTCAGCCAACCTCTGGCCCGATATCGCGAAGCATACACAGCAGCTTCTTTTCTGGGCAGGTGACCCGGAGACGACAGCTGTAGGCTTCGACGGATATATGGCATCCCGTCTTTCACAGTGGATCCATACTCTCGGCGTTAAGTACATCCATGTTGACCCGGCTCTTAACTGGTCAGGATGCTATCTTGCAGATAAATGGATCCCGATCAAGCCGAATACCGACGCAGCTATGTATCTCGGTATTATCTACATCTGGCTTACCGAAGGAACCTATGAAAAAGAATATGTAGAAACTCATGCAGTTGGCTATGATGAGTTCTTCGATTATGTACTCGGAAAAGCTGACGGCGAACCGAAGACACCGGCATGGGCATCCGAAAAATGCGGAGTTCCCGAGTGGACGATCAAGGCAGTCGCACGCGAATGGGCAACGAAGGTAACTTCTTACTCGATCGGTAACGGCGGCCCGACCATCAGAGGACCGTATTCAACAGAGCCCGCACGTCTGCAGTCTATCTGCATGGCTATGCAGGGAATCGGTATGCCGGGACGCCACCATGTAAAATGGATCGAGTGGAACCTTCATACTGATATTTATCCGATGCCTCACCAGGGCGACGCTATCATCGATATCCCGCACCGCTGCGAGATCGTACGTCCCGCAGGCGCTGCAGCCGACATTAATGCTACAGGCATGCTCGGATCAGACGCAGGTGAAGTAAAGATGCAGATGGGTGCAGAATCTACAGATGCCAGAGAGGCAGATCCGGATGCAGGATCAGATGCTGCAAACTTCTTTACAAAAGGCAAGGAAGCCGGACGTTATCGTCTTAACAAGGCTGCCGAGCAGCTCGAAGAGCTGAAAGAACTCTGCAAGCCTATGGAGACACCGCCTCATCAGAGCATTCCGAAGTGCCTTGTACATGACGCTATCCTTAAGAAACATGTTGAATGGTATGGACTGTATTCATTCTGCGGACCTGCTTCAGAGCAGTGGGAAAAATACGAGTATCCGGCTCCCGGATGCCCGGAGATCCACGCGATCTGGACAGACTCTCCGTGTATGGTAACATGCTGGAACGACGGCTTCAATTTCGTAAAGGCTGTTCGTGATCCTTCCATCGAGTTCATCATCGCTCAGCAGCCCTGGCTCGAGAATGACTGTATCCTTGCCGATATCGTCCTTCCGGTACAGACCAAGTTCGAGATGGATGATATCTCCGATGACTGCGGCGGCGGCGTTCTCTGCTCAGTTTTCCGTGAGAGACCGGCATGCCCGCCCGTAGGCGAATCTCTTAACGACTTTGACTGCGTAGCTGAAGTAGCACGTAAGGTCGGTCAGGAAGAATACAACCGTTATACAAATAATGATATGGATGTCGAGAAGGTCATCGAGCTGTTCTGGCAGGGTTCAGGCGTTGCTCATCTTGACGTAGACGACGAGTTCCATAAGAAAGATATCTTCGTAATGCCTTGCCGTGAAGATGTTCAGGACTTCAAGCTTCATCCTCCGGGACTCGGAGAATTCGCTATGGATCCCGAAAATCATCCGCTTTCAACACCCACCGGCCTGCTTGAGTTCACATCAACAGGTATCAAAGCAAACTTCCCGGATGATCCGGAACGTCCGCCTTATCCGAAATGGGTAGAGAGAAGCGAACTGCATGACGAGAGACTTTCCAGCCCGAGAGCTGAAAAGTATCCGCTGCTTTGCCTCTCCAACCATGGACACTGGCGTTTCCATGCAAACCTTGACGATATCACATGGCATCGTGAAGTAGAATCCATGAAGATCCGCGGCAAAGACGGATATCAGTATGAGTCCGCATGGATGAGCCCCGCTACCGCTAAAGAACGCGGCATCGAATATGGCGATATCATCAAAGTATTCAATGAGCGTGGTACGGTCCTCTGCGCAGCATATGTAACAGAGAGAGTTATGGACGGCGCTGTATATGTAGATCATGGCGCACGTTTCGACCCAATCGATGCTGAAACACTTGACCGCGGCGGCACGATCAACCTGATCACACCTCATGCCATCACTTCCAAGAATGTTACCGGTATGGTAGTTTCCGGTTTCCTTGTACAGGTTGCAAAGGTTACTGATGAAGAGATGGAAGGCTGGAGAAAGCAGTATCCCGATTCATTCGCACGTCCGGTCGACTATGCTTGCGGTGTCTGCCTTGCCGGCTGGCTCGAAGGCTACGACGAGTACGAGAAAGGGGTTAAGTAAAGATGGGAAAGAAAGTATTTGTATTTGATATTTCAAAATGCAGCGGCTGCTATTGCTGCCAGTTTGCCTGCAAAGATGAGCATGCCGGAAACGATTTCAGGCCTATCGCAGCTCCCCAGCCCGATATCGGCCAGTTCTGGATCAAGGTAGATGATTTCACAAGAGGAAAGGCTCCGAACGTAAGAGTTCATTACATTCCCCGTATGTGCAACCACTGCGATGACTGCAAAGTCCTTGCAGCTGCCAAGAACGGTGAAGCATACCGCAATGAAGACGGTTTTGTTATCATCGATCCCGAAAAGGCGAAGGGCAACAAAGAGCTTATGAATGCCTGCCCGTACGGCGTTATCTACTGGAACGAAGAGCTTGATATCCCGCAGAAGTGCACAGGCTGCGCTCATCTGCTTGCAAACGGATATAAAGTTCCCAGATGCGTCGAAATGTGCCCGACAGGCGCTCTTACATTCGGCGATGAAGACGAGATGATCGAGCAGACCACAGGCGCAACTGTAATGCATCCCGAATATGCGACAACACCGAGAGTTTATTACAGAAATATCCCGGGTCAGTTCATCGCAGGAACAGTTTATGATCCCGAAGCAAAAGAGATCATCAAGGGCGCATATGTACGTGCCGTTACCGGCGGAAAGCTCTATGAGCTTTATACAGACGGATACGGCGATTTCTGGTTCAAGGATCTTCCGGTCGGCATCTTTGATGTTTACATCAAGGCTGAAGGCTACAAGACAAAAGTATTCAAGCATCTCTGGACTAAGGAATGCTTAAGCCTCGGAGATATTCCTCTCGAGAAAGGCTGCGACGAGGAATAATTACCGAAGCTGATCAACAGTTCTTTCAAGGCCGGAGTTCGGATGTCCGGACTCCGGCCTTTCCTTTTATTCCCGAGGGGGGATACAAAACCGGCGGATGAGGCCGGAAAATAATTTAGCGGTTTCCGAAAACGGGAGCCGCCGGAGGTAGTAATTAGTGAGTACAATAGATAAAAAACGATCAACAAAACTGCTGATACTGCTGTTTATAGTTTACGCGGTCTGTTTCGCGGTACCGAACTTTGCACAGTATCAGTTTTCACCGCTGGCAAAGCAGATAATGGAGCAGTACGCCCTTGACATGGGTCAGTTCAATTCGATATTTACTGCGCCGATGCTGCCGGCTATTTTTACGAGCATAATCTGCGGACTTATGGTAGACCGCTACGGATATAAACCTGTCATAGGCTTATCCATCCTTCTTACCGTTGTGGGATGCTGGCTTCGCGTTATCGCGCCCGGATATACCGTTCTTTTTATCGGAATGATCCTTGTTGGCTTCTCGGGCGGATTTATGAGCAGCAATACTTCCAAAGTGCTGGCGCTTTTATACGGTCAGGAAAAAGTTGGCGTTCTGGCGGGCATGGTGCTGACCTGCTCAACGGTAACGCTTGTAATATCAATGTCGACCACAGCGCTTCTTCCCAGCATGAAATTCGCTTTCATCCTTTCAGGAGTAGTTTCGATCATAGCTTTAGCGCTTTGGATCGTCTTCATGCCGCATATCAAACCTAAAGATATCGCAGCTGCGGCTGCCGAAGGCGAAAAGGCTCCGGGACTCGGTGAATCTCTCGTAGCCGTTATGAAGACACCTGCGGTATGGCTGACAGGAATTATGATGTTCTGCGTATGCGGAACGATGGCAGGAACGGGCTCAATGATCCCGGCCGCCCTTCAGGAAGTACGCGGAATATCCGAAGCAACGGCCGGAGTGGTAGGCTCCATGACGATGGTAGGCAACCTGCTTGGAAGCCTTATCACGCCTACGATCTGCAACAAGACAGGCAAATTCCGTCCCGTGCTTATGATCCTCGGAATCATCTGCGCTGCATGCTGTGTGTTCGCATGGAAAGCCAGCGGAATCGTTCTTTATATACTTATGATAATTCTCGGTTACTGTCTGGGCAGCGGCATGGCCTCCGGACTTGGAATGGCAGTACGTCTTCATGGGATCGGAGCAAAATACGCCGGAACCGCAGGCGGTTTTGTCGCAACACTTCAGCTGCTTGGCGGCGTTTGCCTTCCCACTTATATAGCTTCAGGTATTGCCGGAGGAAATTACAATACTTACTTCATCGTTCTCGGCGTTGCCTGCCTGGTATGGATGGTAACTGTTTTCCTCATGCCGAAGTATCTGGATACAAAACAGTGATCTTTATGGGATCCGCGGATAAAGCAGGACCCTTAATGATCACGTGAGGTATATGAAGCATTTTACTCAGAAAGGAGAGCGCATCTGATGAATACAGATGCGCGGATAAAAATGTTTAAATTAAAATATCCACATCTTTTTGAACCGATAATCCTTGGAAACCAGCTTTTTGCAAACAGGATATTCTGTTCACCCACCGGCGTACAGAATATGGACCAGGGCAAGTTTTTAACGGATGACGGTATCGCGTACTATAAACGCAAAGCTATGGGCGGAGCTGCTACGGCTACCATAGGCGAGTGCATCGTAGATTCCAAAAGAGGAAGAGGCGGCCCTTGCCATATCGAACTTGACAATGAAGAATCAGTTTATTCTCTCACCAAGCTGGCAAATACCATAAGCCGTTACGGATGCGTTCCCGTAGCTGAAATGCAGCATGCGGGAATGTTTGCACAGGCTTCCGCTGAGATGGGCAATCAGATCTACGCCCCCGTTGACATGGTTCCACAGGGCGGAGTCGTACATGCCGGAGAACATGATATGATCCCGGCAATGCCCGAGGAGGTCATACTTGAGACGATAGAGAAGTACGGAGATGCAGCTGCTTTCCTTAAACGCTGCGGTTTCGGAATGGTGCTTATACATGGCGGGCATGGCTGGCTGTTATCACAGTGGATGTCTCCGTCCATTAACAAGCGTAAAGACCAGTGGGGCGGCGCGGAGCTCGAAAACCGTATGAGAATGCCTCTTGCGATCATTGACAATATCCGTAAAAAATGCGGAAGGAACTTCCCGATAGAATTCCGTATGAGCGGAGACGAGTGCACTCCGGATGGTTATGATTTTGAAGAAGGCAAACGCATTGCCCAGATGCTCGACGGAAAGGTAAATCTTATCCATGTTTCCACCGGACATCATGAGAACAGGGATGCTTTCACACGTACTCATCCGTCAATGTTCGATCCCGACGGAGTAAACCTTCATTACGCAGCCGAGATCAAAAAGCTCGTGAAGACTCCGGTAGCTACAGTCGGAGCGCATAATGATCCTGCACTTATGGAAGAGATCATCGCGTCCGGCCAGGCAGACGTAGTAGAAGTCGCAAGAGGACTTATCTGCGACCCGGATATGCCCAGAAAAGCAAGGGCTGGAAAAGATGAAGACATCCGTATGTGCATGAGATGCTTCACCTGCTTCTCCAGCGAGATCACGAACCGTAAGCTCGTATGCTCCATCAATCCGGAGATCGGCCGCGAGAACGAGTCCATGGAGACAAAACCGGCTGTAGTCAAAAAGAAGATCCTTATCGCCGGCGGCGGTATCGCGGGAATGCAGGCAGCGCTTGATGCCTGCAAGGCAGGACACGAAGTTATCCTTTGCGAGAAGAAAGGCATCCTTGGCGGTGCATTAAGATGCGAGGACGAAGTTCCGTTCAAACATAAGCTCCGCAGATATCTTGACCAGCAGGCAAGACTCATTAAGGAATCCAATATCGATCTGCGGCTTAACACGGAAGTCACTCCGGAATATGCTTTGTCAGTTGAACCTGATGTTATTATCGCAGCACTTGGAGCACGCCCGGCAAAACCGCCTGTAAAAGGCATCGATGATTCACCGATCGTTGAAGGTGCAGAGGATGTTTATTATCATCCCGAAAAGGCCGGTCACCGCGTGATCACTCTTGGCGGCGGACTTGTAGGTATCGAGCTTTCACTTTATCTCGCCGGCCTCGGAAGAGATGTGACAATAGTTGAGATGCTTCCGGAGTTCTCGAACGGCGGAAATATCCTTCATCAGATCGCTCTTGACCAGCAGATGAGAGCGCTTAATGTAGACGCTTATCTTTCCACAATGGCTAAGGAGATCACCGACAAGGGCCTCTGGATCAAGACACCTGACGGAGAGGAGAAGTTCCTTGAAGCAGACACAGTCATCTATGCTACAGGACAGCGCCCGCTCTGGGATGAAGGAAGAGCCCTTTACGGCTGCGCTCCTGAGTTTTACCAGATCGCTGACTGCGTAGCGCCGAAGAATATGCTTCAGGCAACATCGGTAGCTGCAAACATCGTACGTAACATAGGAAGAATGTAATATATAAGATATTTATTAAGGAGGAAAAAAATCATGGACATTATTAAAAGCGAACCCATTAAAAGCATGGAAGGTGCATTTAGCGTAGCAGGAAAGAACGTTGTTGTCACAGGCGGAAACCGTGGTATCGGTAATGGTATTGCAACAGCTTTCGCACAGTCAGGCGCTAACGTAGCCATCCTTTGCAGAAACTATGAAAGCGGCTGCAAGGCAGCAAAAGAGCTCGAACAGTACGGCACAAGAGTAACATGCGTACAGGTAGATATTTCAGATATCGAGAGCGTTAAAAAGGCAAAAGAAGAAGTGTTCAAATTCTTTGATCATGTTGACGTTCTTTGCAATAACGCAGGCGTTGCTACCACAGTTCCCTTCCTTAAGGATGAAAATATGAGCGAGTGGTACCGTGTCCTCAACACAGACCTTAACGGCGTAGCAAACATGGTTCATGAATTTGCTCCTGAGATGGTTAAGGCAGGCCTTGGCGGCTGCATCATCAACACATCTTCAGTAGGCGGACAGAGAGTAGGCGGCTCCAAAGAGCATGCAAATCCGCCCTACAACACAGCTAAAGCCGGACTTGATCATTTCACCCGTTATCTGTCCATCGAGCTGGGCGATGCCGGCATCCGCTGCAACTGCATAGCTCCGGGACCCTTCCACTCAGACCTCGATGCTGATCTTCCGCAGAGCTTCCTCGAGATGGTAGACCGTGACATGCCCGCACATCGTTTCGGTATGCCCATAGAGCTTGGCGCCCTTTGCGTATATCTGGCTTCTCCGGCAGCTGCAATGATCACAGGAACGGTCATCGTAGCAGACGGCGGACTTATGTGCGCTAACGGCTGATTTTTTAAAACACCAGGGGGTGTTGCATTAAGTATGTTGACGCATATCCTGTATATTTCCTCAAGAGACCGCTTCCGCTTAGGTCTCGCCTGTCGGATCGGTCGGCGATAAACGAGTGCCACTGGCACTCATCGCCTCGCGACCAGCGGTACTAATGCTCTCGCAGCGCTTCGCTTGCGATCGCAAAGTACCGGGGCTCGCAATGTCTCTTTCGGAAAAAACAGGATATGCATCATTGCACACTTAGCGTAACACCCTCTAATTTTTAAACGGAGGGTACGGTGTCTGATATTAAGACACCGGTAAGCGGTAAAATGGAAAATAATAAGTATAAACATCTGTTTACACCGATAGAGACAGGCGGAACGGTTTTCCGTAACAGGATATTTGCCTCTCCGGAAGGATTCTATCACGTAAGTACGGACTGCCTGCCAAACGCGGAAGAAGCGCAGTTCTTCGAACGTAAGGCAATGGGCGGGTTCGCTTCTGTATGCATAGGCGACTGCATCGTCGATATAGATACGGGCAGACATTATCCTTTCCTTTGTAATATGAAAGATCCTGATACACTTCCGGGCCTCTCGGCTGTAGCAAGTGCGATATCGAGGCATGGTGCCGTGGCTTCAGCCGAACTCTCGCATGCGGGAATGTACGCCCAGGACACTTATGCCAGAACCGGAAAGCTTTACGGTCCGGTCGAGATGGATGGCAAATACGGTCATGTAGAGGAAATGACTGAAGAAATGATCCTTAATATAGTTAAGGACTTCGGAGCGGCAGCAGCATGGGCAAAACGCTGCGGTTTCGGTATGGTCACCATTCACGGGGGGCATGGATGGCTGCTTTCACAGTTCTTCTCACGCAATGTAAACAAGCGTACAGACGCATGGGGAGGAAGCCTGGAAAACAGGCTGAGACTTCCGCTGGCTGTAGTGGAATCTGTAAGAAAAGCTGTAGGAAGACGATTCCCTATCGAGATCCGCATCTCCGGTTCGGAGTGCAATCCCGATGGATATGATATAGAAGAGGGCGTGCAGCTTGCGAAAGCCCTGGACGGAAAAGTCGATATTATCCATGTTTCGGCAGGTCACCATGAGGTGCCTTCGGCAATGGTAATAACGCATCCGTCAATGTTCCTTCCGGACTGCTGCAATTTAAAATATGCGGCAGAGATCAAAAAACATGTTAATACGCCTGTAGCGACAGTCGGCGCATTTACTTCTCCGGATGAGATGGAAGAGGCAATAGCTTCCGGCAGTGCGGACATAGTTGAAGTCGGAAGACAGTCATTGGCCGATCCTGATCTGCCGATAAAAGCAAGGCTTGGCAAGGAGGACGAGATAAGACGCTGCATCCGTTGCATGAACTGCTTTGGCGGTGAGGGCGAGCACAGGATAGCAGAATGTTCTCTCAATCCTGAGATCAGCCATGAAAAAGAATATGAATATGCTCCTGCACCGAAAGTACTTAAAAAGGTACTTGTTATCGGCGGAGGCCCCGGCGGTATGGAAGCTGCGCTCACATGCAAGATGAGGGGACACGAAGTTATCCTCTGTGAAAAATCGGGACAGCTCGGCGGCGCGCTTCGCTGTGAAAAGCTGGTGCCGTTCAAACAGAAGACAATGGATTATCTGGATCTTCAGGCCCACCTGCTTGAAAAGTATGGCGTTGACGTCAGGCTGAATACTGAAATGACGCCTGCGAAGGCAATGGAAATAGGTCCGGATGTTATCATAGCAGCCGTTGGTGCAAAGCCGATGAAGCTCCCGATCACCGGAATAGATAAAGCGCTCTGTGCAGAAGATGTATATCTTGCTCCGGAAAAATGCGGTGATTCCGTCGTGATAATGGGCGGCGGACTTGTAGGTATCGAACTGGGACTTTTCCTTGCTGAGCTGGGAAAACAGATCACGATCGTGGAGATGGCTCCAAAGCTTACGGTCCATGAATTCTCCATGCATACATTAGCGCTTATGGATCAGATAGAGAAGCGGGGCTTAAAAATACTTACGTCACATGCGGCCAAAGAGGTCACCGAAGAAGGCCTTATCGCAGCAGGACCTGACGGGGATGTACTCGTTGCCGCAGATACGGTCGTCTACGCAGTAGGGCAGATTCCGCAAAGAGCGGAAGCACTGGCCTTTAATGACTGTGCGCCCGAATTCCATATGCTGGGTGACTGCATCGTTTCCAAAAACATACAGGCTGCCACTTCACTGGCACACAGACTGGCATACGATATCGGAAGGTATTGATCATAAGAAATACAAGAGGAATGTGAGGGATCATATGGCAAAAAATCATTTTCCGCATATTTACCAGCCAATAGATGTTGGTACTATGCACATGAAAAACAGGATCCAGTTTTCCCCGATCGTTACGAACCACGCAGAGTTCGAATCCGGTCGGGTCACGGATGCTCTTCTTGAGTTTGTAAGCACTCAGGCTCAGACAGGATGCGGACTTATCACTATCGGTTCAACACCGGTCGACTTTGAACACGGTCGTGATTTTTACGGATGCCTTGGCGTAACGAATGATAATGACCGTTCAGGCCTTCATCTTCTTACGGATGAAGTGCATAAATACGGCTGCAATCTTTCGGCAGAGCTTATCCATGCCGGACAGTGGGCTGCCCTTAACGGAATAGAAGCCTGGGTACCCTCGGTGCTCGACGTTTTCCCGAAAGACAAATCCCTTTATAAAGAGATCACCCGCAAGGAAATGGACGTTGTTATCGAGCATTATATGGATGCGGTAAGGCGATGCATGCAGTCCGGTTTTGATATGGTCATGTGCCATATCGCACACGGTAACCTGCTTTCCGGTTTCCTGTCCACATACTGGAACCAGAGAACCGATGCTTACGGCGGATCACCGCAGAAGAGATGGAAATTCCCGCTTGAAGTACTGGAAGCAATGCATTCGGTGACCAAGGGAAAGATCCCGATAGAGGTCCGCGTAGTAGGCGATGAACATCTTCCGGGAGGCACTCCCATTGAGGAACGTATCGAATTCCTTAAAGAAGCATCGAAGTATATAGACATGCTCTGCGTATCGACCGGAACACTGTTCTACGGTGATGCCATGTGCTATAACATGCCAAGTTATTATGTTCCGAACGGACTTAACGTAGAACATGCGGCTGCCTTCAAACAGGCGCTGGGTGACAAGGTCGCGGTATCGGTCGTAGGCGGCATAAATACTCTTGAGCTTGCAGAAAAGATCATCGCCGAAGGCAAGGCCGATATGGTCGCAATGGCCAAGGCACTTATGGCTGACGACCGAATGATCGTAAAAGGAGAGCAGGGAAGAGAAGACGATATTACCCCGTGCATGCGCTGCATGTACTGCTTAAGAGGCCAGGGAACTGATTCTCCGATCCACGGCTGCGCGGTAAATCCCAGACTCGGAATGGAATACAGATATCCCAGAACCATGCCGATGCGCAAAAAGAAAAAGATCATGATAATCGGCGGCGGCCCGGCAGGCATGTTTGCAGCTAAAACACTCGCTGAAAGAGGCCATGAGGTAGATATCTACGAAAAGGCTGATAAGCTTGGCGGACGCCTTTGGGAAGCATCGGCGCTCTGGATGAAGGAAGGCTTCAGAAGATACAGGGATTACGCGATCCGCAAGACATATGAATGCGGCGCACGCGTACACCTGAATACCGAAGTCACTCCGGATATTATAAGAGCAGAGCATCCGGATGCAGTCATAATAGCGCTTGGCGCAAATGAATTCGTTCCGCCGATCAAGGGAATCAACGGACCGAATGTTGTAAGCGTAGTAGATGTTGACAGGAAGAACGTCAAGGTCGGCAAAAAAGTAGTTATCTGCGGAGCCGGAATGTCTGGAGCGGAATGCTCTATGGAACTTGGAAAAGAGGGACATGACTGTACGCTTGTAGATATGCTTCCGGAAGAGAAACTCAACATTAATCTCAAGGACTTCACTAAGGAGATCTTTATCCAACACCTTGACAACAACAAGGTGAAACGCTTCTATGAAACAGGCGTAGAAGAGATCAATGAAGAAGGCGTTGTAGTCAAAAAGAACGGCCGTAAGAGAACGATCAAATGCGATACGGTCATCACCGCTTTCGGTATCAGACCGGACAAAAAGTTCGTTGAAGAACTTAAGGAGATCGTTCCGGAGACCTACGTAGTGGGAGACGCTTACAAGACAGGACTTATCGGCGATGCGACGAACAGCGCATATTATGCATGCATGTCGATAGATGCTTAAAGTAAAAGGAGAATAGTATGGCTTTAAATCATTTTCCGCATATCTACCGTCCGATCGATGTCGGTACTATGCATATGAAAAACAGGATCCAGTTCTCGCCTATCGTTACGAACCATGCTGAATTCGAAAGCGGACGTGTTACCCATGCACTTCTGGATTTCGTAAGCACACAGGCTCAGACAGGCTGCGGACTCGTAACGATCGGTTCTACGCCTGTAGACTTTGAACATGGCCGTGATTTCTACGGATGCCTCGGCGTAACGAATGATAATGACCGTTCAGGTCTGCATCTTCTTACGGATGAAGTACATAAATACGGCTGCAACCTTTCAGCAGAGCTTATTCATGCAGGACAGTGGTCGGCTCTCAATGGCATCCAGGCATGGGTCCCATCGATAGTGGATCTGCATCCGCAGGAGTTCAAAGACAAAGATCTTTATAAAGAGATCGGCCGCGAGGAAATGGACGTTGTCATCGATCATTTCATGAAGGCTACGCAGCGCTGCATAGATTCCGGCTTCGATATGGTAATGTGCCATATTGCTCACGGCAACCTGCTCTCGGCTTTCCTTTCCACTTACTGGAATCAGAGGACCGATGCATACGGCGGAAGCCCGCAGAAACGCTGGAGATTCCCGCTTGAAGTACTGGAAGCAATGCATTCAGTAACAAAAGGAGAGATCCCGATCGAAGTCCGCGTCGTAGGCGATGAGCGTATACCTGGCGGAACGCCGATAGAGGAACGTATAGAATTCCTTAAAGAGGCATCCAAATATATCGACATGCTTTGCGTTTCAACCGGTACGCTTCAGTATGGCAATGCCATGTGCTACAACATGCCGAGCTACTATGTGCCGAACGGCTGCAACGTTGATGTAGCAGCGGCGTTTAAGGAAGCTCTGGGAGATAAGGTAGCTGTTTCGGTCGTCGGCGGAATCAACTCGCTCGAGCTGGCTGAAAAGATCCTGGCTGAAGGCAAGGCTGATATAATTGCGATGGCAAAGGCTCTGCTCGCTGATGACAGAATGATCGTAAAAGGCGAAAGAGGCCAGGAAGATGACATCACACCTTGCATGCGCTGCATGTACTGCTTAAGAAATGTCGGTACGGATATGCCTATTCACGGCTGCGCAGTTAACCCGCGTCTCGGCGTGGAATACCGCTATCCGAGATTCATACCTGCCAGAAAGCATAAGAAGATAATGGTCATCGGCGGCGGCCCGGCCGGTATGTTTGCGACAAGGACTCTTGCTGAAAGAGGACATGAAGTCCATCTCTATGAGAAGACTGACAGGCTCGGCGGACGTCTGCAGGAAGCATCGGCACTCTGGATGAAGGAAGGCTTTAAGCGTTATCTGGAGTTCTCAAGGCGCAAGACCTTCGAATGCGGCGCTCAGATCCATCTTAACACAGCTGTAACTCCTGATCTGGTAAGAGCAGAAAAGCCGGATACGGTGATCATCGCTCTTGGAGCCAATGAGTTCGTTCCGCCTGTAAAGGGAGTAGACGGACCGAATGTCGTCAGCGTTGTAGATGTTGACAGAAAGAACGTCAAGCCCGGCAAGAAGGTCGTCATCTGCGGAGCCGGAATGTCCGGAGCGGAATGCGCTATGGAACTGGGACGCGAAGGCCATGAATGCACGATCGTCGATATGATGCCGGAAGACAAGCTTTACAGCAAACTGAAAGACTTCCAGCTGCCGGCGTTCATCCAGCATCTTGAGGATAACGATGTAGAGCGTATCTATGAAGCGGCCGTACAGGAGATCAACGAAGACGGAGTAGTCATAAAGAAGAACGGACGTAAGAGAACGCTTAAATGCGATACGGTCATCACTGCATTTGGTTTACGTGCTGACAGGAAGCTCATTGAAGAGCTTAAGGATATCGTTCCCGAGACCTATGTAGTTGGCGATGCTGACAAGACCGGCCTTATTGGCGACGCTACAAACAGCGCATATTATGCATGTCTGGAGATCGATGCATAAAAATAACACATTAAAAGGAAGCAGGAGCGAAGGCTCCTGCTTTCATGTATAGGTGAGCTTCAGGCCGGAGTGATCCTATATAGTAAAACATGCTAAATCAACATACGAAAATTTGGAGATATGCTGAAAAAGCAGAGGAAATAAATAAGATATGCAAAAAACGCATGGAATCAAACGGCGATCTTCTGCATGTTGATTGACATTCCGGCCCGTATTTTCAATAATGTTATCAAAAGTGAACAAAATCAGAGGGATAGTTCACAAAAAAAGTGTAATACATGTAACTGTAAATTTAAAGGAACAGGCGTTTCAACAACATCAGAAAAGCAAAGGAGAAAACAGAATGAAAAAGTTAATCGCTCTTGTTTTAGCATCGCTTGTAGTACTGACGTTCGCGGCTCCTGCAATGGCAGATGAGCTCCCGGGCGGAAAAGAAGTTACAGATGAATTCAAGCTGGCATTCATCCCCATGAGTACTGCAGGACAGGTAACAAGTATCTGCCAGCTCGCAGCAGATGACATCATGAACAGCTATGATAACTGCAAGATCGAATTCTTTGATGCCGGATTCGACCCGAACACACAGATCACACTTATCAATGAATGTATCACACAGGGTTATGACTGTATCGTTCTTGAATGCGCCGACTCTACTGCTGTAGGACCGGTCATCCAGGAAGCAGAGCAGGAAGGCGTTGCCGTTATCACATTCAACCTTAACTGCGACGCTGTTCATACAATGTTCGTAAAGTGCGACAGCTATTCAGGCGGCTGGGCTGCAGCTGAAGCTATGATGGGCATCCTTGAAGGAAAGGGAGATATCCTTCTTCTTGATGTTCCCGCACCTCAGGCAGTTACAACAACATTCTGCGCAGCGTTCGAAGACTACGTTTATGAAAACTGCCCGGATGCCAACATCCTTGAGTACATCAACCTCACAGGAAATGCACAGGAAGACGCATACAACGCAATGCGCGACCTTCTTACAAAGTATGACCATATCGACGGCGTATACTGCCCGGATGATAACTATGCACTCGGCGTTTATCAGGCTGTTCAGGAAGCCGGACGTGGAGAAGAAGGCATCGTGATCTGGGGCAATGATATCACTCCTGGTGGTATCGATGCTATCCGTTCCGGAAAGATCACAGGAAGCTGCTGGTCAGACAGATATTCAGCTCTTCATGAAGCATTCCAGTTCGGCGTTTACTGTGCTCAGCTCGGCCTTAACTCTGTTACAGCCGGCTACACAAAGACACCGGTCGTATATGCTGACTTCGTAGCTATTACACCTGATAATCTCGAAGAAATGGTTCCGCTTACACGTTGGGATAAAGTAGGCTGATAGAAATTAAACAAACGGTTGCAAAACCATTAAAACAGACCTGCGGGATAGTAACGATCCCGCAGGTCTTCATAAAAGATGACTTAATGAGGTTCGGGATATGTTAGCAAAAAACAAAAGAAAAATCATTTCAATTGCGCTTATTGTCCTGCTGTGCATATTCTTCGGGATAACTACGAACTCGTTCTTCGTACCCCGTAATATAATACAGCTTTTAAGACAGGCTGCGTATACAGGACTTATCGCCTGTGGCATGTGTTTTGTAATGGTAGGCGGCGGTATCGACCTTTCTGCCGGCGGCGCAATGTGCCTTGTCGGCGTAATTGCTGCAAGAGTTGCCTTTGTCGGACTTCCCGGCATAATCGTACTTATAATCGGAATAGCATTCGGTGCTTTCCTGGGGCTGCTAAACGGTCTGATCGTAACAAAGCTTCATTTGACGGAATTCGTTACGACACTCGCCTCGGGAACAGCGTTTTCAGGGCTTGCCCTTCTGACGATCTTCCGCGAAAGAGGAAGAGTTATTTCTGTAACGCTTACAAACGATAGCTTTAACTTTTTCGGAAAGCCTGTAGGCGGAATTTACTGGATGACGATAGCATGGATCATCGCTACGGTGGTCATGCATATAATAATGACACGGACAAAATTCGGACTTCACGTCATGGCAATGGGCTCAGCGTCCAAATCGGCGGAGATGTCCGGTGTTAATATCACGTTTGTAAAGATCATGACATTTGTAATAGCGGGAACAATGGCTGGCCTCGCTTCAACGCTCCTTGTGGCGTATCAGACCGGTACGAACCAGAATGTAGGCAACATGATGGAGTTCAACGCCATCGCTGCCTGCGTTGTCGGCGGCGTAATGATGGAAGGCGGCAAGGGCGATCCGATATGCGCATTGCTCGGTTCGATATTCATGACACTTATTACAAACGGTTTGTACAAGATGGGACTTACGACCGGCGGAACATATCTTCTTCAGGGCGTTGTAATTCTTATTGCCATGGCCTTCGACGGTCAGTTCAGCAGACTCTCCGCAAAGAAACGGACAGCTGCAGCGGCAGGTAAGAAAGGAGGAGAATAAAAATGGCAGAGAATAAAATAATCCTCCGTACCGAAGATATCTGCAAACAGTTCAACGGTATCCAGGTGCTTAAGAATGTAGCTCTCAAGATCCGTGAAGGTGAAGTCCATGCGCTTATGGGCGAAAACGGAGCCGGAAAATCAACGATCATTAAGATCATTACCGGCGTATACCAGAAGGATGCCGGACAGATCTATATAGATGAGAAGCCGGTCGAAATAAATAACAGACAGGATGCCGCAGCGAACGGTATCGCTGTTATCTATCAGGAGCTCAGCCTGATCCCCGCACTTTCTGTCGCCGACAACATCTTCCTTGGAAGAGAGATCGCAAAAAAAGGCTTTCTTTCCAAAAAAGAGATGCTGAAAGAGGTCCGCGAGATCATAAAGAAATATGATTTTGATCTGAATCCGGAAGCCCCGATCGAAACACTGGGAATGGCCCAGAGGCAGATGGTCGAGATACTGAAAGCGCTTTCCACCAGTGCCAGGATCATCATAATGGATGAGCCTACAGCTTCTCTTTCTGCGGCTGAGTCTGAAAAGCTTTTTGAAACGATCGACAGCCTTCGAAAAAAGGGCACTGCAATAGTATATATTTCCCACAGACTGGAAGAGGTATACAGGATCTCCGACAGGCTGACTGTCATGCGCGACGGATCGGTAGTGGGAGAGCTTACCAAAGAAGAGATCACGCCGAAGACTGTGACAAGTCTTATGATCGGGCATGAAGTAAGAATGGAACAGTCAGACCGCGATAACTTCAAGTCAAAGATAAATAAAGACCTGGTCCTTGAAGTCAAAGATCTTTGCTATAAGGATATGCTCAAGAACCTAAGCTTCACTGCTTACGGCGGAGAAGTGCTCGGTATCGGCGGACTTGTAGGTTCCGGACGAAGCGAGCTCATCAAGTGCATCTACGGAAATCTGAAGTACAGCTCCGGATCGATCACGATCAACGGAAAACCGGTGGCAAAAAATACTGACAAAAACATAAATGACGGCTTCGGACTTGTTCCTGAAGACAGGCGTGTAGAGGGATTCGTTCCTGTACAGTCAATAGAAAAGAACATAACGGCCGCAAGCTTTGACCTGCTTTCGAAAGCCGGTTTCATGAATCACAGAAAGGAAGTAGAGTTCGCGGAAAAGGCCATAAAGGATTATGACGTCCGTCCTCCTATGAGAAAG
>CADBMM010000074.1 GCA_902795795.1 uncultured Lachnospiraceae bacterium
GCCGATGACACGTATTCCGAATTCTTCTTCAAGTTCTTTCTCGCTCTTGACTCTCGTATCGATAAGGGAGCGGATGACCACGAATGCTATCAAAATGACAAGTCCGATAAGCACGCCCATGGCCGTGTTCCTTTTGGGATTCGGTGCGAACTGGCTGCTGGCCAGTACCGGATATGAAACCACCTTCATCGATGAACCCTCGACTATATTTTCCATATAATCCGGGCTCACCTCAGCCAGCGCCTGGGCCAATGCCAAAGCGTCATTCGGCGATGCAAGTGTTACATTTACAGTTATGAGCGCGGTAGATGATGTAATAGAAGTGCTAATCGCATTCTGGACGCTGCCATAACGGTAATCAAGACCCGCCGCTTCTATAGCCTCTTCGACTATCGGACGGCTTGTCATTATGGCTGCATAGGTATGGGTCAGCTGCTGGGCAGCCGATGTGTCGCCGCTGCTGATCATTTCAGTACTCTGATTGGTTGATGTCCTGTTATTTACATAGGCCGTGAAGCTCGACCTGTAGGTCGGCTCTATAAGGAACAGAGTTACCGCGAGCGCGATAATGCCTCCCGCGATCCCTCCCAGAATGATGATCCACAGATTTTTCCAGATTACACGGACGATCTGCAGAAGGTCTATCTCGGTCTCACCATTTGCGGACTGGCGGTTGTTGATAGAATTATTTACCTGACCTGCCACGTTTATCTCCCCTCAAAATTGCTATATAAAAATTTATTCTCATTTGGCATATTTTAGATCATTTACCCAATGAAGAAAGTCATTTTTTGCCAACCCAAAATACGCCTGCATATATGAACTGTGCGATATTTCTAAAAAATCCCAAATAAACATAGCACATTTCATAATAGCAAGAGAGTGGTTTGATTAATTATATTACTTAAATTATTAAAAGACAATGTTTTTTTCGTCGCTAAACTGCCTATAACTCATTTTCTATACTTTTTGTTTATTTAAAAAGCTTGTTTTTCCACTCCAGGCCGTGTCTTGGAAAAATATTTGATTTAAATCGCCCACTAAACCGTCAAGCGTATTTCGTTATTGCGTTTTTTATCCGTATATGCTTGACGATAGAAGTTATTCTGCTATAATAAAAAAAGCCTCGTTAAACGAGGCATGAGCACCGCAGAACGGTTAAACCGGCGGCTGGCTGAATCTCCATATAAAGGAGGTGATGCTATGAGAATTACATTCCATATTGGAAGGTTTTCCATTTCAATATTGATTCGTAAACTCAAAACCCGCCATTAAGCCAAGGGGCGGGTTTTGATTGATTTCTAAACCCTATTAACCAAGGCCAGCCGCTTTCTGCGGTGCTCTTTTATGCTTTTATTTTATTCTGTTGCTTATTATTTGTCAAGTACGTGCTTGCGTTCGTGTTTACGTTCTGACGTAAATCTTGAGCACGCTTCTGCCGCACTAAGTCCATGCACTAAATATGCTTATGCGGCAGTAAGCGTATCAGATATCAAGTGCTGCGTGATATCCCTGATATACCGCGTTCGTGATATTGGATACTCTTCCGCAGTCACCGATAACGGCTACATACGGAGCGCTGTCTCTTAAGGAATCGACTACGTCGGTCTTCGGCTTCTGTCCGAGTGCGCAAATAACAGTCGTTCCGGGAACGAGCACCTCGTTGCCGTCCTTATCCTTGCAAAGCACGCCGTCCGGTCTTACTTCGAGTCCTGTATGTTCAGTATGTACGGTTACGTACTTGTCGATCTGCTCGAGAAGCAGCGGGCGATGGCGCACGTTTGCATCCGGAGCAAGTACGTCTCTCATCTCTACGAGGTGGACTCTCTTGCCTTCCTGTCCGAGATGCACTGCACATTCGCAGCCTGCAAGGCCGCCGCCAAATACGACTACGTCGTCCGTGACCTTATCCTTCTCAAGGTAGTAGTCGTTAACGATTACTACGTTGTCGCCATTCAGACCCTTGATCGGCGGAACGAGCGGATTGGAACCTACTGCTACGATGAGTGCGTCCGGAGCTTCTTTCTCAACATATTCAGGCGTTACTTCTGTATTGAAGCGGAATTCTACACCGGCCTGTTTTGCAAGCAGCTCATAAGTTCCGCCCAGCTGATACATCTCATACTTGAACGGGAGCGCCTGCTCGCTCTTTAAGATACCGCCGACACTGTCGGATTTCTCGCAGAGGATTACCTTGTGTCCTCTTCTTGCTGCTGTATATGCTGCGTAAAGTCCTCCCGGGCCAGCGCCTGCAACAAGAACTTTTTTCTTTACCGGTGCCGGCTGGATCTCGTCGCCTTCGATCTCACGGCCGATGACCGGGTTGACGGAGCATCTTCTTGTGGCTGTTGCTGCACGCTCAGCCATGCAGACGAAGCATCTTAAGCATCTTACGATCTCGTCGTCGCGGCCTTCCATGACCTTCCTGGGAAGATACGGATCTGCAAGGAGCTGTCTGCCCATGCATACGATATCTGCCTTGCCGCTGGCAATGATCTCTTCCATCATCGCAGGATCGCTAAGTGCGCCAAGCGCTGCGACGGGCTTGTTAACTGCCTTCTTGACTGCTGCAGCGAGCGGCACGTTAGCGCCGTGGGGCTTGAACATTGAGGGATGTGTATTTCCGAAGCCTCTCTGATACGTTCCGGCCGATACGTTGAAGAGGTCGACATAATCCTGTAGTTCTACTGCGATGCGAACGCCTTCGTCGATATCATATCCGCCCTCGAACATCTCCGATCCGCTGAAGCGGAATTCTATCGGGAACAGCGGGCCAACTTCCTTGCGGATAGCTATAAGGATCTCTTTTGCGAGCCTGCAGCGGTTCTCAAGGCTGCCGCCGTATTCGTCTGTTCTCTTATTGAAATAGGGTGAAAGGAACTGGTTGATGAGCCAGCCGTGTCCGCCGTGTACCAGGACCATTTCAAAGCCTGCCCTCTTTGCCATGGCTGCGGAGCTTGCGTAAGCCGCTACGATATCGGCGATCTGCTCTTTTGAAAGGCCTTTGACCGGCACGCCGTCCGGACGGACCGTATCCACCGGTCCCCACTGGTTCATGGATTTCTGTTTGTCTTTATCAGTCATATATGTGCCGGCATACATTCCGGAGTGGGAAAGCTCTATGCTGGGCATTGCGCCGTGACGTCTGATTGCGTCTGCCGCATATGTAGCTGATGCAAGTGAATTCAGGACTTTCGGATCGAGATGGTACGCATGTGAGCCATCTGTTGCGGGATGGACCATGCATTCGCTGACCGTTACGGCTGCCGCGCCGCCTTTGGCCCTGAGCTCATAGAAAGCTGCGGATTTAGGTCCGATGCAGCCATCGTTTGTAATGTCGGTGCCTCCCATAGGTGCCGAGACCATTCTGTTCCTGAAGGTAACGCCGGCAATCTTTATGGGGCTGCAAAGATGTGGATATTTTCTTTCCATATATTCCCTCCGTAATTCAAAATATATCTGGGTAAAGACTGATTCAAATGTCTTTACCAAATGCTCATTTTCTCACTAGAATATAATAACACAACTAGGTATGTTTAGTGAATAATAAAAATGCAATAAAGAAATAATTATTATTTTAGCGGCCGGCCCGCCTTCGCCGCCCGATATTAACGAGCATGCGGACGTTTCTCCTGTCCGTTTTTTCGGACGTGGGGACAGTTCTATGCCATCAAAAAGATAACTGTGTTATAATGCAGAAAGTGTCAACGGGAACGATTCTCGCTGACACCCGTGCTATAGTATAATTAAAATGTTTTTTCGGAGGAGTTTCAGATGATCGCAATCGGCATTGATACAGGCGGAACATGTACCGACGCTGTTGTTTACGATATGGAGAGCAGGGAGATCCTTGCGTCCGGCAAAACGCTCACCACCAAATCGAATCTGGAGATCGGCATTGCCAATGTCCTTGACCAGCTGCCGGACGATCTGCTTAAAAAGGCCGACATCTTTTCTCTTTCCACGACCCTTGCGACCAACACCTGCGTTGAAAACAAGGGCTGCCGTGCGAAGCTTCTGATCATCGGCACCACAGATGACATGGTCGCAGGTCTCACGGAAAACCTAAGGCAATACGGTATCACCGAGGTTTCCCAGCTGATCGTGCTGGACGCGAAGGTGGAAAATCTTTATTCCGACCCCTACGATCCCGACTGGGACGATCTTAAACGGCGCATTCCGGAGCTGTTTTCCGACTGCGACGCGGTAGGCATCGTCCAGACCTATCCCTCCTATAACGGCGGACGCTTTGAGGTCACCGCCATGCGTCTTATCAAAGAAAATATAAATATCCCGGCCACCATGGCTTACGAAATAACCAAGGAAGTCAGTTTCTTAAGGATCTGCGCCAGCACGCTTTTAAACGCCCGGCTGATCCCTCTTATATCCGATTTCATGAAGGCCATGAGAAATGTCATGGACGCACGCGGGCTTAATATCCCGCTTTCCATCGTGCGCAGCGACGGCACTATCATGTCTGAAGAAATGGCGCGCACTTATCCGGTGGAAACGCTTATCTGCGGCCCGGCGGCCAGCGTGATAGGCGGCTATGAGCTTACTCACGAGGAAAACGCCCTCATTGTAGACATGGGCGGCACGACCACCGATCTGGCCCTGATCCAAAACGGTGAGCCGGTCCGTGTGAGCCACGGCGTGCATATCGGCCAGTACAAGACAGCCATAAAAGGCCTGGATGCCAGGGCCATTTCGCTTGGCGGCGACACCGGTGTCCGCTTTAAAGATGATAAGCTTTTCCTTGATTCCGCCAGGATCATACCTATATCTATCCTGGCCTCACAATATGAAAATGTCCTGCCGGATCTTAAGAAATTAAACGAAAGCGGCAATAAAGATACCCGTGAATGGCATGAATTCTTCGTGCTGCAAAGGGATATTTCCGGCAAAAAAGGCTATACAGATTACGAACAGAAGGTCTGCGAGATCTTAAAAGACGGCCCGCTCATCATGCAGGATTTCATTACGAAAGCCGACTGCAGCATCTACCACCTTGGTGTGGACCGGCTCGAGCAGGAGGGCGTCATTATAAGAAGCGGCCTTACGCCCACCGATATAATGGTGCTTCGTGGCGACCTTGATCTTTACGACGATGCGGCGGCGAAAGAGCTCATATGCTTTATTGAGCGCGCTCTTGGTGACACGGGGACGGTTCTTTTGTCACCAGTCACAGGTGGACACTGTCACCC
>CADBMM010000075.1 GCA_902795795.1 uncultured Lachnospiraceae bacterium
GAATCATAACGGCCTGTGCGCTCGTCGCGGCAGCCCTCTTTCGGAACAGGCTGTGAAGGTCCGTTGGGATTGAGCTCAAATGTAGCTTTTGCATCAAGCCATGAAACGGCACCGCAAAGGCCCAGTCTTTCAGGCGTAACGATGCAGCAGTGAGCCGGAGCGAAGGACTGGCAGAGGATGCAGGTGTAGAACTGGTCTACGGATTCATCGGACATGGATGAAAGTCTTGCATCACGTGCATCGTAGCGCGGCATTGCTTCTTTTTCAAGGATCTCCTTAACCTTTTCGGGATCGGTGATAAGCGTTACCTGGCACTTGTCAACGACTGCGTCGAACTCATCCATGATCATATGATAGATGACCTCTGCGAAGTGCTGCAGTCTTAAGCCCTTGTCGTAAGCATCGTTGGAAACACGGATACGGATCTGGTTTCTCTGACCTGTATGCATAACGCCTTCCATGTAGTTGATCCATGCATGGAATTTACGCTCGATAACGGATTCGAAGTCTGTCTGCATCTTCTTGCCGGCGACTTCTACATATGTTCCGAGTGCGAACTGGGTCTCGCCGTTGTCGATGTCCGGTCCGATGATAGTGATCTTGTGATCCTCGATCTCGTCAAGGTCGCGCATCGTAACGAGCTCGACTGTCGGGTTTTTGCCTGAATAGAATTCGCACTTCATATCTGCCTTACGGATAACTTCGCCTTCGAAAGCAGCGGCAAAAGCTACCGGGATGGGCAGTTCTCTTGATTTGATCTTGATGTTGCGCAGTTCAAGGGATTTCTTAACTGTCTCTGTATGGTCAAGTACGGACTCAAGAGCGCCCGGAACCTGCATATCGCCAAGGTCGATATCGGCTACTACCGGGAAGCCGAGGGCAATAGCGCCTGCTCCGGCTGAAACAACGACTTCGTTAAGAGCGCCGAAGGTGTTTACGAATGCCGGAACACGTTCTTTTGTATATGCAAGCAGTCCCGGAAGGTCGCCAGGTGTTGCGTTTCCGAAGATAAGGGCTGCTCTGATTGCGATGGTAACTACATGGATGACTGATGTTACGTCATGTCCGAGCGGAACTACACGGAATTCAAGGCCTGCTTTTACGCCGCCTTCAAGAGCCTGCTCGATAACGTCGCCGACAAGGCATGTAAGGATACCCTTTGACTGGTAATCTTTTACAACTGCAGCTACGTCTGCCGGGTTGTCAGCTTTTCCGAGAACGACGGCTACGCCCGGGATATCGCCTGTAACAAGCGGAACACCGAGTGAGCGGATGACCGGATCGGGTACGAAGCCGATGCCGGATTCATTAGCGTAGGGCTCTGCACCGTCTACATATTTGAGGCCTTCAAGGATCTCAGCACCTACGGCTGTAGCAAGGCCTGCGTTCAGGGCCTGGCCGATATCATCCTGATTTGTTATGAGGCTCTTAAGAACGCCTACGCATGCAGGAAGATCGCCAAGTTTCTCGACTTTTACGCCTGTAGCGGCATAGATGGTCGGGAAGAAATACGCTGTATCGGGGAAGGCTATGGGCTTATCAGCACCATATTTAGCGATAGCGTCGTTTACGGCGCCTTCTGTCAATCCGGCAACAGCGTTTGAGCCGGCATAGATCAGATCTGTTAATGCACTCATAAAAATTGCCTCCTTAAATTGTGACATTTAAAAAATAATTATTAAAATCCGCACCGGCCTTTAAAGGCCGGGCGGATCATGGAACTGATTAAAACTCCAGGTAGGAATCGGAATACAGCTCGTAGTTCTTGAAGATATCGCAGGTCTTGATGGTTTCCATCGTACGTCTGTCATTCGGGTTGATGATGGCAGAGGTAAGACCCTGCATCATAGCCATTGCGACAAGGGCGGAATCCATTACCGGACGGACAGCCTTCGGTGCGCCGTTGGAGTTGTTTGAAAGACCGCCGGTGGATTTAAGACCTTCATCTGCGAACATCTTAATTGCATTTAAGACATCCATCTGTTTGTCCTGCATGCCCTTTACGACAAGGAACAGCGGGTCGAACCAGAGGTCGGTAGCTTCCATGCCAAGGCTGAGGCCGCGCTCAAGCATGTTATGGCAGTGAGTCATACGCTCGTCGTTATCCTTTGCGATACCGTCGGCTGAGCAAAGTGCAACTACGATAGCATCGTTTTCAGCGGCAAGGTCGATGTTGGAAATACGTGAGCCTGCGTCAGCTGAGTTAACGATAGGTTTGCCGTTCGTGCGGTTATATACATGTATACCGGCTTCGATAGCGCGCTTGTTGGCTGTATCAAGAGCCAGAGGAACGTTGTTGAAGTTCTCCTGAAGAAGCCTTACAGCCCATGTCATAAGCTCCGGACCATTGGACTCTGCGGGTCCGATGTTGACGTCAAGGTAGGTAGCGCCGGCCTTGATCTGTTCAGCTGCACGCTTTAAGATCGGCTCTGCATCGAAGTTTTCCATAGCGGCCTTGATGACCGGAGAAATACAATGGATACGTTCGCCGATGGTAACGAATTTCTTTGATTCCGGATCACGCTGCTGATAGGTAACGCCCATATCGATGTGCGGGATCTCCGGAATAACAAGCTTGCTGTAGTCGATCGGACCTTCGACGATGACTTCGACATTCTTGTTCTCGACCGGAGTTTTTGAAGCTGCGGCTGCAGCAGCGGCTGCTTCGTATTCTTTATCTTTAAGATATTTAACGATCTCAACGGCTTCACGGGTACCTACGACAACGTTCCATTCAGGAAGCTTTGCCTGGATCTCGCCCTTCATGACAGCTACCTTTCCGGGAAGGATAAGGGTGCGGTTCTTGATCTTCGAAGCGATATCGAATTCCTCAAAGAACTTCTGAACTGAGCTTGAAGAGAACTTACCTGCAGCCCAGGCTGTAAGTACGGACATACCGGAAGCATCTGTAATAAGAAGGTTGACAGGTTCCTTTGAACGCTCTACTTCTCCGGATACCAGGAAATAGGTAAGAGCGAAGTCTACTGTTACCATGCACGGTGAGTTCTCGTCCGCGCCGTTTAACGGATAGATTCCCGGCTCGACCTTCATCGGTTTCTGCGGGTCGGTGAAGATGTTCTGTCTTAAGCCGTAGAGCGAAAGAGCCTCAGCGTAGGACATCTTCTCAAGGACAACGATCGATCCGTATTTTACTGTGAAGAGGGCAGCAAGGGCATCCTGAAGATGGAAATCTCCGGGAGCCAGCTTTCCGACATTTACGATAGACGGATATCCGAGAGTTTTTACATCGTCCTTGATGGCGGAACGGCGGACAACTACTGCGTTCTCATAGGTCTGCTTGATGGTAGCGCCTGTAACGTCGAAAACGAATTTCTTGTTGCCGGCCTTTTCAAGCGCTTCGGCGATCTCATAAAACTCTGCCGGATCTGCAGCCTTGACGCCAAGGATGGCCTTGTCTTTAACTATAGCGTTGAAGTCAGCATAGTTGGCTTTTGTAGCAGCGTTTATGATGACATCGTTTGTGACTGCAAGTACTGCCTCGGCAGTAGCGGTGCTTTCCGTATCAACGATAACTCCGCGTCCGGTATCCGCAACTTTCTTTACGAGTCCGGCAACGTCGCCGCCTTTATCCTCTATATAAACATATTCAACATATTCACGTTCGCCGATACGTACGTAATCGACGATCTTCATCTCAGCGATCGCTTCATCGATGGCTGCTGCATCCATATCGGTGGAAAGAGCAGCTGCGTAGCGCGTGGGTGAAACGAAGGTTTTCTCATGTCTGAAAAGAACGGTCTCTCCGCCGAGCTTGTGTCCGCCGACTTCGATGGTCTTCATTGGCGGAGCGGTAGCCTCTGAAAGCAGAGCAATAGCTTCATCTGACATGTACGGGCAGTTCGTGATGGGCACAGCGCCCTGAGCTACCTTCATGCAGAATGCCATACAAGTGGGAGAACCGCATTCCTTACAGTTCTTTTTCGGTGATAATTTGAAAATATCAAGACCTTTTACTGCCATTTTAAAGACCCTCCTTAAATTAAAGCTTCGATCATCTTAGAGATCGCGAGTACGGACGACGGGTGCCTTAAAATGACTGCATCGGAGCCGCATGCAAGACAAGCGGACGCTGTCGTGATTTCCATGTTGATGCCACGTTCTTCGGCATCTCCCCAACCTTCATCAGCTTCCTCTTCGGGAAGAGTGGCTTCTTTAACTACCCATGTCTCAGTGGAAACGGGAGTTACGATCGGCATCTGAAGCATTGCGTCGGATGCCTGTAAAGCGGCGTTCTTGATACGGTCAAGAGTAGATGCAAGATACTCAAAACCATAGCCGGCCGCTGAAGATCCTGCCTGGATGGCGATGGATTCGGCGGAAACGCCAAGCTGGGTCATGATGGTATTGAGCTGTTTTGCCAGGTTGATATCAACGGCGGATTCAGCTCCGACCTTCTGGTTGTATGCAAGGGCAGCGGATGCACCGACTGTTTTGTAGTTTTCTTCTCTTGCGGAAAGGACAAGGATGTTTCTGCCTGCAAGAGCTTCGCTGACTTTATTGAAGATCTCGGCATCTTTATCTACATTCTTGCAGCCCATGATAGCTATGGGCATCTCAACTACATCTGCAACTTCCTTTGCGAGAGCTGCGCATTCTTCAACTGATGTGTTCTTTCCGTTGGGATCGGCGCTTTCGAAACGAAGTACGATAAAGTCTGCGCCAGGCATTTCCTGAGCTCTCTTTGCCATTGCCGGAATCGTATCGCAGCCTGCGTAAAACTCTTTGAGCTGCGGCTGAACATATTCCTCAAGTGCGATATCGCTTATCTCGATACCGATCTTCGGTGCGTTTGCCGAAGCGGCATCGAATTCATAGAACGGCAGGGTATTGTTCCCGCCCATAGTGACGGCCTTATCACCGGTACCGATGGTCAAAGGCCTGATCTTGGCGTTGTACGCCTGGTTTTTGGCTTGAAACGGCATTTCTTTCTTTCCTCCAGTTTAAAAATTTCTTTATATATCCAAATCGGCAATGATTTTTCTAAGAGCAAGCTTCGTCGGTGAAGAGTCCGGGATCTTCGAACTAGGTTCACCGTTGCAGTCGGCTTCGTAAACGGCTTCGTCATGGGGAAGTACTCCGGCAAGATCGAGTCCCTGCTTTTCGATCTCTTCGAGGACTCCTTCGTTTAACTTCCCGTCAGGTGCGCGGTTTACTATCAGTTTCATCTTACCGGGTTTCAGATCGAGTTCACGGACCATATCGGCAATACGGCCCACGGTCATGATTCCCCTGCGTGAGCAGTCGGATACCAGGATCAGTGTATTTACGGGCGGAAGGATGCCTCTCGCGATGTGTTCCATTCCCGCTTCGTTATCGATTACCGTATAACGGTAGTTTTTATAGTATTTCTGCAGCAGGGTCTGCAGCAGTCCGTTGACAAAGCAGTAGCAGCCCTGTCCCTGGGTACGCCCCATGACGAGCATGTCAAAGTCGTCCTCTTCGGCGAGGGCGTCGTTAAAGCGGAAATCCGCATATTCGGCTTTCGTCATTCCTCCGGGGATAGGATCCCCGTTCTTTTCTGCGTGAGCCATTTCCTCACGCACTTCCCCCAAAGTCACAGCCGGCTCCACGCCGAGGACTTCGTTCAGATTTGAGTTGGCATCTGCATCGACTACGAGGATAGGAGATTTGTGCTCCTTGACCAGATAGTCAACGATCATGCCGCATATAGTAGTTTTTCCTACGCCGCCTTTTCCGGCGACGGCAATTGTATGAGTCATAGTATCAGATCTTCGTAAATATATATTTATTAATGAGTCCTTTTACAGTTACATAAATAATAATTGAGCCGTCGGCCTGTACATCTTCCTCAAGCTCATAATGATCCTCCGGGTGGCGGGATCTTACCCAGTCAGCCGGTGAATCGCATTCTATTTCATGAAAAAAGACATCCCGCATCTGGTTGCCGCTGCAGCTGTTCGGGATCTCGTGGATAACTTCGTATTCCGTCATGATTCACTTACCACAGCTGTGCCTTCGGTGAGGCTGGCCTTTACAAGCTCGCCGTTTAAGGTGACCTGTCTGTCCATAAGATCCGTCAGAGTGATCGTTTTGCCGCTGCATTCGATCGTCTGGACGTTTTTCATGATTATGTTATCGGGTGAAATTTTATCGCGATAAACAGTTGAAAGACACATAAAAGCTCCGTTCTTCCGCCTTATCAGGCGGTATTATGATTGGGACATTGCAGCAATCGCGTTAGCATGTTATCGCATTGTGACGGCTGTGTTGTCCCGATAAGTGTTTTATTTTGTGACAGGACATTGTGCCAGTCACTTTGTCCCGGTGAGAGAAGCAAGAGCTTCGTCAAGCAGGGCATTGCCCTTTTCAAATTCGGCCGTTGCTTCGCAGATCTTGGCATAAGCAGCAGATTCTTCATCCTTTAACTGTTCAGCCAGCTCCTGCGTTTCTTTAATATGAGAAGCATTATGGCCGACCATGTATTTCAGCATGGCGAGAAGCTCCTCTCTGGGAGTTGCATCATGGCTGTGCTCATCATGGCTGTGCTCATGAGTATGTCCGTCGTGACAGCAGTCGTGGCTGTGATGATGGGCCGCGCCTTCTTCGTGGATATGCTCGTGTGTGTGACCTGCAGGATCGCCCTCGTGAGTGTGTGCATGAGTATGCGGATGCGAATGCACGGTGCCGTCTTCATGCACATGCTCATGTGTATGTACATGTTCATGTTCTGACATAATAAATATCTCCTTTATCTGCAGCCGGAACTCTGCCTTATGGGCAGACTGAAGGCTGATTAAAATCCCAAGGCATAAATACCCATGATTCTTATAATCATGTGTTAAAAATATAACATAACACGACAAAAAGAGCAATAATAACCATCTTAAAAGTAAATGTTTGTATATTGTGACTAAATACACTGTATCAAATGAAGGAAAATGACGGGCAGACAGAATCGGCTCTGTATTGAAATAAACAGAATATAATTACGGGCAAAAGATATTTATTGACAACATGGCAGGTGAAAGTGTGGTATACTAACAAATTAATAAAAGAAACGGTAAGCATATGAGCGAAAACTGAATTTCAGCATACCGGAAACGGAGGCAGGTGCAATGCTTTTTAAACGAAAAGAAAAAATTCAATGTCCCCACTGCGGCAAAAATATTCGTGAAGATGCAGTATATTGTCCGTCATGCGGGCGTGTGGTCACAGACCGGGGAAGAGTGCAGATCCAATTCAAACCAACGGAAGACGAAAATCAGTTGGTTACGATCTCTGTTGACGGCAAGAGCATCTGGAGCGGAGAAGCCTGGGAATTTGCCGATCTGCAGTTTTTTGAACCAACTGTCCTCTGGATAAAGTATTCAAGCAAAGTTGGCGGAGTGGTAGGAGGAGGATTTTGCGAGGCTTACATAGACCCGGAGAAGAGCGGGAAGTGGCTCGTTTCAGCGAAACCGGGACAATGGCCGAATCTGACCCTGGAACCGGTGGATGATTTTGTTTTTGACTGATCTTTAAGATATTGAGAAGCATACATTTTTAAGCATAAAAATATCTGTTAGTATGATTCCCTTCCATAAAATCAGGATTTAAAAGCTTACGCGAAGAATAAAAATATGTTATACTGGCTTTACACACTATAAATCAAGAAAGATCAGAGATGTATAAAGCCGGAGAGTATGTTGTAAAACCGAATACCGGCATCTGCAGGATAGAAGAGATAGTTGAAATGGATCTGACCGGAGACGGAAGGAAGAACTACTATCTGCTTCGCCCGATCAATGACGCAAAGGCAACGTTGTATGTGACAGTAGATGCGGACAGAAAGAGGCTTCGCCTTGCCATGAGCGAGGAGGAGGCCCGGGATTTTATTGGCCATATTGCAGACATCGATGAGATGTGGATCGCCAATGAAAAAATGCGTGAGCAGAAATATAAGGAAGCATTTCGCAGCAATGAACCTTCCGAACTGGTCGCGATCATTAAAAACATGTATTTGCGCGGACAGGAGCGCCTGGCCGCGGGCAAAAAGATCACCGCTACCGACGACAAGTATTTCCAGCAGGCTGAAAACATACTTTACACCGAACTCGCATTTTCGCTGCAGATCAATAAGGAAGATGTGCGTGATCTTATAACAAAGACTATCGAAGGCTGAAGAAATTTAAATATATTAAAGTGAATTAAGAAACAGAGTGGCTGGCACAAGCTACAAAAACAACAGGGCTTCCGCACGGGTGTGCGGGAGCCCTTTGAGTGTCCGAAAGGATTATCTGAACCCGGACAGGGGGAGATCATTTGTTCCTGTTCATTTCTTCTTCGCGGATCTCGATCATGGCTTTTATGAGTTTTGCCGCGCCTTCTTCACCGTAGATGCTGACGTTCATCACGATGTCGTAATTTGACGGATCGTCCACATCCTTGTCGGTAAAATAGGAGAAGTATTCATTCCTGCGCTTGTTTACTCTTTTGATGGCTTTCAGCGCTTCTTCGGCGCTGCAGTCAAGCCAGTTCATGATGCGCTGTTCGGATTTTTTCTTTTCATCCGTTATATACATGGAAATAACGTTTGGCCTGTCGCTTAAGTAATAGTTTGCGCAGCGGCCATGGATGATGCAGTTGTCTTTGTCTGCAAGATAATTGACGACCTTTCTTTCGGCGGCAGCCACTTTTTCATCCAGAGGAAGCACATCGGCTGCGTGTTTGGAGATCCAGCCGCTTTTTCTTATTACGGACGACATTTTGTGCAAGTCCGCAATGCTGCCTTCTCCGGAGCTTTCGTCGAAGTTCTCGAAGGCTTTCATTTCGAGTTCGATCCCGGCTTCTTTTGCTGCGGCCAGAACCATCTGATCATCGTCATAATTTGTATAGCCTGTAATCTCCGCAAGTATGCGCGCGACCTCTCTGCCGCCTCCGCCGTAATCTCCATCTACCGTAATGACCATAATAATTCTCCTTGTAAATGCTGCTGTGTTATCGGGTTATTATGC
>CADBMM010000076.1 GCA_902795795.1 uncultured Lachnospiraceae bacterium
CAGGAGATCTTTTTCGGAACATCTGAAGCGCTGGGAGGATAATGAGCTCCCCGATCAGTACGATCTCAACTGTTTTGAGTATTCCGCGCAGCCGTCGCAGGAAGAGTTTGAACGCGCCCTGGATCTTCAAAGGGAAAGAGGAGACACGTTCATAAAGCTGGTTGGAGATGTTCCGCTGGCAGATGATTTCGGACTTTCCTCCGGCGTCCGGCTTACCATGCAGCTTTCAGGCGGCACGGAATGCCGGAACGTGAATGACAAGGTCGAAATAAAGACGCCCCGGTACAAAGATCTTAAGGAGACAGCGCTGAAACATTTCGGACCGGTCCGCGGCGAAGACTTTGCCGCCCGCAATGCGGATCATCTGTATGAATATCTCGGCTGCAGAGGAGCCTATCTGGGGGAAAAGCTGGTCGGCGCTTATTACTTTTACACTTCGGGCGGATATACATGCGTGGACGGACTGATCGTGGATCAGGACTTCCGGCGGAGGCATATTGCGGCGGCGCTTCTGAAACACGCGTCGGAGGAGGCTGCGGGCAATGTGGTCTTTCTGCATGCGGACCAGGACAGCGTCGCGAAAAAGGTGTTTGAAAAGCTGGGCTTTCGTGAGGTGGGAAGACGGTATGAATACCTCTCTGCAGAGATCGGATCATTAACGGCAAAGAGAAAACCCTCTGGCTGATCGCCAGAGGGTCGTTTCAATTTTCAGCAGGCACCGCTGAACCCGACATCTTCCGGTGTAAATACGGAAAACGACTGGCTCTTCCGGATAATATCGTCTTTGCTGCAGAGAATAGCGACAGTTTTCAGTACAAAAATTGCAGTAAGCATTACGAATAACGCCATAATTTATTTCCTTCCTTTCTTTTCTGAATGGAGTGAGTTGTTTGTTCTTTTCTTTACACCTGAAGTATACTCTGCACAGTATCACAGAAGACTCACAAAGTCCCGCCTGCGGGACTTGAACATTTCAGGCTATTTGTCAGCGGCAGATGTAAAAAACGCCGTCGTAGGTAAGCATGCGGCAGTTGTTTTTCGTTTGTCCGCGCAAAGTATAAAAAACTTATGATCACAGAAATGGCAGAGATTATAGAAAAAGAACGATGCCGCCGGGAGTACAGTTTGATAATGTAAAAACGCCATGATAATATATTTTTATCACGGCCCAGACGCAAAGAAGCATTTATATCATTTCGACGGAAGGAGCATGAGGAACAATGATCATTAAAGCCGTAAAGTTTGTTGAGAAAGGGTTTTATGCGCAGGACTTCGCTTTTGGCGGAGAGGGAGGGGAGGTCGACGGCAACGTCCTGTACCGCGGGTCCCTGCAGAACTACGTGATCGATACAGGAGACGATGTCATTCTGGTCGATACGGGACTGCCGAAGGAGATGCCCGCCGGTGTCTGGGACGGAAAAGCAACGACATACCTGGGCAGATGGATCGAAGACTATGTATCCGCGCTGAAGACGGCGGGTTATGAGCCTTCCCAGGTGACGAAGATCGTCCTGACCCATAAGCATGCCGATCATTCGGGTGAGGTAAGAAGCTTCCCGAACGCGAAGTTCTATGTGAACAGGATCGAGATGGAGACCGATGAGATCAGTGCTCTGAAAGACCATCCGGGCATCACGCCGGTGGATTTCACAGACGGGCCCTACTATAACTTCAAAAGAAGCCAGATCATCGCACCGGGTGTGCGTATGATCCCGGCTCCCGGCCACACCTACGGAAACAGCCTCATCATCGCGGAGGATGACGGTCTGTTCTACATGATGCACGGAGACATCACCTACGTTGATGAAGCCATGTATGCAGACAGGCTGTCCATTGTGTTCGATGACATTTATCTCGCGAGAAGCACCCAGAATACGATCCGGGAATTCATACGCAATCATCCCACGGTGTACTGCGGAACACATACGCCGCAGGGGTATGAAAACCTGGAAGCAAAGCGGGTCATGGATCTTGACGCTCCGCCGGCGACGATCTGGCCCACAGATGACTATTTTGTAACAGGAGAAGGCACAGGAAAGTATATCTGCTCCATCTGCGGATATGTCTACGACCCCGCGGAGCATGACGGCACGGCGTTTGAGGATCTTCCGGAGGACTGGAAATGTCCGCGCTGCAAACAGCCGAAGGATAAGTTCAATAAAGCATAACACGTATTGACACCGTGTCAGGACGCTGATATAATTCAGATGTTGACACGGTGTCATTATGCGTTGCGAACTGACAGCAGGAGGGGACTGGCGATGAAATACACAAAACTTGGCAATTCAGATCTGAATGTATCGCGGATCTGCATGGGCTGCATGGGCTTCGGCGATCCGG
>CADBMM010000077.1 GCA_902795795.1 uncultured Lachnospiraceae bacterium
GCCCGTCGTGCCTTCGGGTAGGTTGCTTGAGGCTGCAGGCAACTGCAGTCCTAGACAGATGATCACACACGACAGAACCCGGCTTACCGCCCTGCTCGCCCTGAAATAAGAAGAACAGGAGTGCTTTTTATGCAGATAACAAACTTTAATGATTATGACACAGTCGATCTTGACGAGAAAAAACAGGCGCTGGCGATCATAGACCAGACCAAACTTCCGAATGAACTGGAGATGCTCTATCTCACAGACCAGAAAGATATCTGGGAGGCTATTTATCATCTCAAGGTCAGAGGCGCTCCGGCGATCGGAGTTACAGCCGGCATAGGTATCTATCTGGCAGCTAAGGAAATAAAAGCCGGAAACTACGATGAATTTTATGCACAGTTCGTAAAAGCAAAGGATTATCTTAATTCATCGAGACCGACAGCGGTAAATCTTTCCTGGGCGCTTAAACGTCAGGAAGGGATCGTAATTGCCAATAAAGATAAAAGCATTCCCGAGATCGTCGAGGCTCTGCATCAGGAAGCCATAAAGATCAGAGACGAAGATATAGCCATGTGCAAAGCCATAGGCGAGAACGGCCTCGCGCTTGTAAAACCCGGTGACGGGCTGCTTACCCATTGCAATGCCGGAAGACTGGCTACCGTTAAATACGGCACGGCAACGGCTCCCATGTATCTCGGACATGAGAGAGGTTATAATTTCAGAATATACTCTGACGAGACGAGACCGCTGCTCCAGGGAGCGAGACTTACCTGCTTTGAACTTTCACAGGCGGGCATGGATGTTACCGTACAGTGCGATAATATGTCGGCGACAGCCATGAGGAATGGTTGGATAGACGCAGTTTTCGTAGGCGCGGACAGGATCGCTGCAAACGGCGATACGGCCAACAAGATCGGTACATCGATGGTAGCTCTCGCGGCGAAGAGATATAACGTACCGTTTTATGTATGCGCGCCGACGTCTACCATAGATATGAATACAGCTTCGGGTAAAGATATAGTTATCGAGCAGAGAAAGCCCGAAGAAGTTACTGAGATGTGGTACGAGAAGAGGATGGCCCCGGAGGGCATAAAAGTCTTTAACCCGGCCTTTGATGTTACGGATAACGACCTTATCACTGGTATCGTTACAGAGTACGGAGTTGCCAGGGCGCCGTTCAAAGAAGCGTTTGAAGAAATGTTCCGGAGGAAAAAAGGTTGACTGAATTGCCCGTTTCCCTGTCAATAACAACGGTTCACGGTATTGCGGTAAGGGTGTTTGAAAAAGGAACGCCGCTTCCTGCCGTCAGAACTCAGCTGTTCACATCTCCAAAACCGGTCCCGGCAGCAGTAATGATCGAGCTTTCGGCAGGAGAAAGGCTTCGTGCGGCCGGAAATAAAAGACTGGCCAGACTGAGACTTGGCGGTATCAAAAAGTCGATAGGTGATATCGTCCGTATTGCTGTGAAGACCGAAGTAAAAGATGATGGCGAAATATATTTTGAAGTTTTCGATTACGGAAGCCATCATAAAAAGACGAAGATCATAAGCCCGGACTGGATCCCGTCCCAGGAGGAGATAAAGGCCGCAGAGGAAGAGGCAGAAAGATACTATGAAGAAGACTGCCATGACCGCGATAAGGTGAAGATCATTTACAGGGCAAAAGCATTGACTGACCGCGGGCTTTCTCTGAAAAAGACCGATCGTGAAAAGATCGGTGACGAGGAAGCGGATGAAATAAAGCAGGCCGCAAAAGCGCTCAGTGCAAAGATCAGGCATAAAAAACCGTTCAAACTCGGTCCGATAGATGAAAAAACAATAGCTGAATACTCCAAGAATCTGGAAGATATGCTCAGAAAACTGCAAACAGAGAAATAAGACCTCTTGACATAGCTTCCATAATGGTGGTAATATACTCTGGTGTCACGCCGAAGACAGCAGGTGCCGCAATGCGGCGTAAGTTTACCGCCTGCCGAGGATGATCTTTAAGAGATTATATCCCTGTCTGTTCGCGCAGACAGGGTTTTTTATACTGAAGCGTGATAAATCTTAAAAGGAGGAAGAAACGTTTCATGGCAAAAGTAGAGATCAAAAAAGTCGTAGTCGATGAGATTTCAAATGTTATCGCTGATGCTGATTCTGTCGTGCTTGTTAATTACAGCGGCCTTACAGTCGCTCAGGATACAGCACTTCGTAAAAGCCTTCGCGAAGCAGATATCTCATACAAAGTCTACAAGAATACGATGATGAAC
>CADBMM010000078.1 GCA_902795795.1 uncultured Lachnospiraceae bacterium
ATCCGGCAGCAGCTGCAGCGAATCCATCAGATCAAAATAATAATCAGGCTGTTCTCTGTTCAGGATAGCCATGGCATTTTCTCTCGGTGTCATAATTGTTCCTCCTTGAGAATAAATGCAGAATTCTTAAGTTTTTTCTTTATGCTTTTATAAATCATCATACCCTTTGCTGCATCCACGTAGTCCAGACGGGTATTTAGTACAGCAGTTACAACCGGCTTCTGTAATTTAATATCAATTCCCTCACCGTTCGTAAGCTGGATCATGCTTATATCATAACATAAACACAGCTTCTTATGAAGGGCATAGTCCTTTTTGGCGGTGTTTTTCACAGCCCGCCACAGACCCCTTCGAAAAGGGGAAGGTGAGGACTTTTTCTTGACACTTAGCCAATCAATATCTGCACCTCCTATCCAGTACTTTGGAGAAACTGTCGATTTTTGTCATGGGGTGTGATACTATTGCAATAGAAAAGGCGAAGCCCGTATATGAAAGAAGCCTATGAGCTGGGAAAAAGATTATATGGATAAACCAATACTATATGTGAAAGCTCTGGCACAGAATTACTATGGGATTCGGGATGTAAGAAAAATAGAAGCTCTCGGGCTCGATATATACGGAGCCGACGTCAATGGAATTTTGACAGCGGCCGCAGATCAGCTGAGAGAGATGAACCTGGACTGACAGATCTGGATTGATTGGGATAGTTTATGTTAAAGAAACATTATCATTGGATCATATGTTTTGCATGTACGCTGCTTGTGTTCTGCAATATGGGCCTGTGCAGCACCATACTTACCGTATACCTGCCGTTTATTGAGGCACAGGGAATAAGCGGAGCTATGGGAAGCGCGATAATTACCGTAAGGTGTATTTCGTCTTTCATATGTACGTTTATCGTAGCTTTTTTCTTTAATAAGGTTTCACTGAGAACGGGAACAGCGGCAGCGACCCTGCTTGGGGCAATCGGTTATGTTATATTCGCCGCAGGCGGTTCGATAATAACTTATTATATCGGATCGGTCATCTTTGGAATATCGTATTGCTTCGGCTGCATGATTCCGGTTTCTCTTATCATTACCAACTGGTTCAGCGGGAAGAAAGCTCTTGCACTTGGAATATGCACGACCGGGTCCGGCTTCAGTACGATGATATTCGCCCCGGTGATGACGTCGTTGATCACGAAGCATGGCTTAAGAGCCGCTTTTATTGTTGGTGCCGTTTTTATTGCAGCCTGCGCAGCGGTGACATTTCTGCTGATACGGAACGCACCCGAAGACATGGGGCTTAAGCCATATGGTACGGCGGAGACGGCAAAAGAAGTAAAATACTCCGAAAGGCAGCATGGCCCTACGAGATTCGAATATTTTATGATGGCTGTTATGATGATCGTTATGGGCGGGGCAGCGATAGGTTATTCAAGCCATATTTCTATTCTGACAACAACAAGCGGCTATTCACATGAGACCGCGGCACTTTCCGTATCGCTGCTCGGAATAATGCTCATAATCGGAAAGCTGGTTTTCGGACAGGTCGCGGACAGGCTTCGGGCGCTTAAGACCAGCGTTATATTTCTTTGCACATTTGTCATCGGATGCCTGCCATCGATTTTTATGGACGGCAGTAATATGCTGATGTGCTTTGCAGTGCCGGTCCTTCTGGGACTTGGCTCACCGGTATATACGATCGGTCCGTCATTGTGGTCTGCCGATCTGGCCTCAAAAGAGTATTACGCTAAGGTTCTTCAGTGGCTGCTGATCTTCTATAATCTCGGTGGAATAATGTTTACTTCAGTACCAGGGATCATAGCCGATCATACGGGAGAATATGTCACATCATTTATCATGTTTGCGGTAATGGCTGCGGCGACGATGATGATCCTTATCTGGTGTTATGCATCTGCCAAAAAGCACGCCCGTGCCGTACTGCAGGAAAGGAACTAATCGTATACTATACATAATGTTGCGACGTACATTGCTTAAATACCCAGATATTATTATACGGTTCAATGTCTTTTAATAAAGATATTGATTAAATGACGGAATAATTTTATAATAAACAGATAATGAACTGTAAATCAATTTGGGAAGGCTGGTGTTACAAGTGAAAAGAAAGATATCTGTAACAGCTTTGTGTTTCATACTGGTCATTGCCATGATCATGCCCGGATGTGCATTCGGTAAAAAGAAGTATTCATTTACGGGAGTATTGTCTGAAGCATCATCAGGCCTTATTACTGTATATGGCAATGACGAATACAAGGATTTCGTTATAAACAATGATACGAGCTATACGCTTGATTCCGAGGATTCCATGGAGTTTGGCGACGTAATTACCATTGTTTATCATACCTCAGGGAAAAATAATGTAGCCGATGTTGTGGAGCTTATTGAAAAGGCTTCGGAAAAGAAGGATAAATACTTTACAGGAACAGTTACCGATCTGACCACAACGGGTATTACTGTTACCAGTGACAAATCAACGGTAAGGTTCAGTCTGGACAGCGGCACCAAGCTGACAGGTGACGTTACAGTAGGAGATGAGGTTGAGGTCAAGTATAACGGTGATCTTTCCCTTGATCCTTATGCGTCAGCTATTACGGTTACTGCTGAGAACAAGACGCCTGCAACTTCGACGATCGGAGGAAATGTGGCAGAGGTATCATCATCCTCATTCCTTCTTAATGTCGATTCTGCTACGGCATATTATTTCAAGATAACATCAAATACAAAGATCACCGGCGTCGCTACTAAGCTCGAGGCAGGACAGGCCGTACAGGTAACATACAGCGGTGACCTTTCCATGACGCCTAATGCGGAAACTGTTAACATACAGGCTGCTGTTGCAGATAAGAAGATAATAACAGGTCAGATAACGGCAGTAAACAACAGCGGTTTCTCCCTTAAGACAGATGCCGCGACATATGTATTCCTGACAACAAATACTACAAAGTACACAGGACTTCTTGTAGCACAGGGGCTTAAAGCAACTGTAACATATACAGGAACGCTTAATAACAGTCCGACTGCTACGGCTGTATATTGTTCGGTAATGCCTGTATATACCCCGGCGGTAGTGCCGACAGCAGTACCTACACCAATTCCTACCGCTGCACCGACGGCACCGCCTACACAGGCACCGACGGCGACTCCGACACCTACACCTACAGTAGCACCTACAGAAACACCGACAGAAACACCGACAGAGACTCCGACACTAACACCGACGGAAACACCGACAGAGACTCCTACGGAAACACCAACTGTTGAACCGACAGAAACACCAACTGTTGAACCGACAGAAACGCCGACTCCGGAACCTACTGAAGAGCCGACGCCGACTCCGGAACCGATCTTCGTAGCCGGAGAAGGCATGCTTCTCGCATGGCCGGATGGTAATGCCGGTGTGGCAAGCTTTGTGCTGAACGGCGGCGTTGCAGCTGACCTGACCCTCGCTGCAGACATTTCAATTGCACCTGACGGATATGTGCCTGCTTCTGGCGATGTCGTAGCAGTCTGGTATGATGCTGCAAATAACATCCTTTCGGCAATGTCACTTATTTCCAGAGAGAACCCGCAGCTTTATGGCACGGTCACCGGAGTAGAGGCAGATCCTGCTGCATATGACCAGCCTGATATCAGCGTTGCCAATAATTCCATAACAGCGTTGTCAATAACTACTGCTGATGGTGTTTCCGTATATTATCCGTTAGCGGCTGCAGATCGTCCTGCTAATCACAGGATCGGAGTAGGGGATTTCATCTATTACGAGTTGAGTGGAGATCCACAGCAGATAAGTGCTATTTCCGTAATCAGCCCGCACGCCCCCGATCCGACCCCGGCCCCGACTCAGGATCCTACACCTGAGCCGACAGAAGAGCCCACGCCTGAGCCAACATCAGAGCCCCAGCCCGAACCAACATCAGAACCTCAGCCTGAGCCGACCTCAGAGCCTCAGCCTGAGCCAACTGGAGAGCCTACACCTGAACCGACAGAAGAGCCTACGCCTGAACCGACACCGGTATTTGGAACACTCACTGCATGGCCGGAGGGCATTCCTGGCACAGCAACTATCGCTTTGGATGATGGCGGTTCACTTGATTTGACGGTAGATGGCAGTTCTGCAATTGCAGAGGGTTATGATCCGATGCCTAACGACAAGGTTGCTGTAGCATATGAAGCAGATACTAATATTCTTCGTGCAATAGTACTTGTTGAAAGACCGGTACCGACCGAAGAACCTACACCGGTACCGACCGAAGAACCTACACCGGTGCCGACCGAAGAACCTACACCTGAACCGACGGCAGAGCCTACGCCTGAACCGACACCTGTACCGCCTCAGACTGTGAAAGCCGGTGGTGTACTGCAGACAGACTGGGCAGGAGTTGTCACCATTTCCGGAACACAGTACACAGCTGATCAAGCTACTGTAGCAGAAGGTTATATGCCGCAGATAAATGATATAGTAACATTTGAGTATTATGCAGATTCGTATGCACTTGTTGCAATCTGGCCTGTACAGAAAGATACAACAGATTCTTACTTATATGGTAAGATCACAAATGTTACAGCTGGTGATGCGTACAACACGACTGATATTGCCGCAGCCAATGCGTCTATTACATCACTGCATATCAAGATAGACGTATTCAATGAAGACGGTACATATGCCGGAACAACTGAGGCGGATTACATTCCTGTACCGGGTGTTCTTCAGTCAGACAAGCGGATCGGATCAGGAGATTACGTTAAATTTGCACTCAACGAGGATCAGACTATAAGAGTATTTAGCGTAGTTGGATCGTTCTCACCGCAGCCGACACCGGCACCGGCACCTTAAGTGTAAACACTTAAAAAGTGAACATAGTATAATTATTCGGGCGGAGCCTTTATATGGCTTCGCCTGAATAAAATATTGTCAGAACAGGGACAGTAACATGAGACATTTAAAAAAAATTATTTCAATTACGATCATCGCCACTTTAGTCATTCCGATGGCAGCCTGTCATTCCCTTACTCAGTATGCGCGTGCGATAGATTATTTAAGAAGCGGCGATATCAGCGAGCTGTCATCCAGGGTCGAAAATGCGATTGATAATATATCCGGGGCCACTGAATATCTGCTGAATATCGGCGAAGTCATTATGTACGGCGCGGGAGGTAAAGTCGTAACAAGACCCGACAACGATGAAGACAGCGCCGAAGAGGAAGCGGTATCTGAAAATAACAGCCCAGAAGGAAACAGCGTCAAGACAAACGATGCTGAAAAAAATGATGTTGATGAAAGCAGCATCATAGATAAAGCGTCTGAAGGAAATGGTACCGGAAAAGAGACTGAAAAACCTGTTGCGGAAGAATCCGGTAAAGAAAAGGATGATGTTCCGGCAATAAAAGATAAAAGCATAGAAACTGACGATGCTTTGGAAGCAGAAGACAACAGCAGTAAAACGGATGGTGCCTTCTGGGAAGAATTCGGCAAGAAGAAAGAGAAAACTGCTGCCGATGATAATAATGATGATTATGAAAATGATAATGATAATGATAATGAATCAGCGGCCGTTCTTCCGGAATATGAGCATTATGATCAGGCGGATTTCGATGCAATAGCAGAAGTATTTTCCACAGCTGTCAAAGAGGGCGATGCAGAAGGTGCTGAGACTGCTTATTTCGAGATGGCAGAGGCGCTGGAACATATCTATACAATGGATGCTGTAGCTGGTATCAATTTCAGCAAGGACGTTACTGACGAAGAAGCAAATGAAGAATCCATATACAGCGATGAGCTGTTGTTACTTTGTGCAGATGAGTTTTACACGCTTTGCAAAGATGCGCTGAATTCCGACATCGAAGAAGAATTCAGAAGCTTTGCTCATGAAGTGGTAATAAAAGATGCAGAAGAATACGAGCCGATGACTGATGAGCAGAAAACACTCGTCAAAAAAGAAAGCGAGCTCTCAAATAAATATGACACGTTGTACTACGAACTTGATTCCATGACATACACGTACAACGACACGGACTATGCATTTTCTTATCTGTACGAAGATATTTCTCCTTTGAATACACTGTATTTCCTTGACAAAGAGGGATATTACGAAGTGTACGACGGGCTTATGAAAGCTGCAAATGATCTTTTAGGTCCTTTGTTCCTCGAGCTTCTCGATCTAAGACTGGATATAGCAGATTCTTATGGTTACGATAACTTCACGGATTATGCATATGCCGAGATTTATTTCAGAGATTATACTCCCCGTGAGGCACAGAGATTCTGTGATGTGATTAAGAAGACTGCAGCTGCCGTTTACCCCGAGGAAGTGTATCCTTATGGCTCATACCAGTTCTATTCTGAAACTGAATTCAGTGAAGAAGAGATACTTTCTGCAATAGATACCTTTACGGCGGAAATGGATCCGGAGCTGAACAACGCGTTTAATGAAATGGTCGATTCCGGCCTTTACGATTACGGAAATGCCGATACAAGATCAGAGGGCAGTTATACTACTATTATCCCCGAAATAAGAAAACCGTTTGTATTTATAAGTGGAGACGGAGACCTGCAGGCTTTTATGAGCTTTGCCCATGAGTTCGGTCATTTCTTCGACTTCTATACCGAGTTTTCCAAAGATCCGGAGGTATTCTTCAGATCGGACAATCTGGATCTGGCGGAGATCTGTTCAAACGGCCTGCAGCTGCAGATGTCGCACAAATACTCCGAAGCAATGAGCAAAGACGATGCCTATGCCGGAAAGACCAGCAACGTGGAAAATATGTTCAGCCAGATCATAGAAGGCTGCATGTTTGATGAATTCCAGAGAAGGATATATGCAGATCCTGCAAACCTGACTGTAGATGATATAAATGATATTTTTGCCGATGTCCTTTATGATTACAGAATGGATGAGTTCTACAGTCCATATATGTGGGTGCTTATTCCGCATACTTTCCAGAGTCCCCTTTATTACTTCAGTTATGCTGTCAGCGCCCTTGCTTCCCTTGAGATCTGGAATATCTCAATGGATTCAGAAGAGGATGCTTACAAGGCTTGGATGGATGTTGTTGAGCTTGAACAGGATACGCCATATATCGAAGCCTTTGAAGAACTGCCGCTTACTCCGTTTACTGACAGTGAAGGGGTAGAAAACATATGTATGGAAACGATAGCAAATCTTAAATCATTAAGAAAATGATCAGGATGACCTGACTATCTGAAAGGGAAAGCCATGAAAGCAATAGCTGCAGTCGGAAGCGACTGGGGTATAGGGAAAAAGAACAAACTGCTGTTTTCAATACCAGAAGATATGGAATTCTTTAAGGAAACAACTATGGGCCATACCATTGTTATGGGAAGGAAGACCCTGGAAAGCTTTCCGGGCGGCAGACCACTTAAAGGCAGGACAAATATTGTCATTACATCACAGAAGAATTATGACGCAAGAGGCGCTATAGTCGTTTCGTCCAGGGAAAGCCTTATAAGCTGTCTGTACGATATGGACGCCTTCGATGATGCGATAATAGTAGGCGGAGGGCAAGTCTATAACGACCTGATCGAATTTGTTGATACAGCTTACATCACCAAGGTCAGGAGGAAAAAGCCGGCTGATACATTCTTCCCGGATCTTGATGCAAGCGGAGAATGGGAAATAGTGTCTTCGTCAGAAGAAAAGGAACATGAAGGTCTTAAGTTCCGTTTTCTCACATACAAAAGGAAAAAATAAATGTACAGGGACAATACGCGAAAAGTAAGGATCGGCAGCAGGATAATAGGGGGCGGCGAACCGGTCCTTATTCAGTCTATGACAAATACCCCTACGGAAGATATAGATGCTACGGTAAAGCAGATAAACGCTCTTGACAAAGCAGGGTGTGATATAATCCGCTGTGCCGTTCCGACACCTGAGGCTGCGGAAGCTTTAAAGGAAATAAAAAGACAGATAAGTATTCCGCTTGTAGCAGATATTCACTTTGATTACAGGCTTGCGCTGGCCGCAATAGATTCGGGAGCAGACAAGATCAGAATAAATCCCGGAAATATAGGTTCAGAGGATCGGGTCAGAAAGGTCGTTGATTCCGCGAAGGAACACAGGATCCCGATCAGGGTCGGGGTGAATTCCGGCTCACTTGAAAAAGATCTGCTGAAAAAATACGGAAGGGTCTGTCCCGAAGCGCTCGCAGAAAGCGCTTTAAACAGCGTACATCTTCTGGAAGATATGGATTTTGATGATATCGTCGTCAGTATTAAGGCATCAGATGTAATGATGTGCGTGGAGGCTAACAAAGCATTCGCGAAGATCAGCGACCGGCCTCTGCATGTCGGCATTACTGAGTCGGGGACAATTACGACCGGAAATATAAAGTCGGCGGTCGGCCTGGCGTTAATTCTGAACGCCGGCATCGGCGATACCATAAGGGTCTCGCTTACGGGGGATCCTATTAACGAGATCTATTCGGCGATCGAAATATTGAAAGCGCTTAAAATGCGAACCGGCAATATAGATATCGTTTCATGCCCGACTTGTGGAAGGACAAAAATAGATCTGATAACACTGGCGGAAAATGTACAGAAGCTGGCAGCAGGATACGATCTTCCCGGGCTTAAGCTTGCGGTCATGGGCTGCGTCGTGAACGGGCCGGGTGAAGCAAAAGAAGCCGATCTGGGCGTTGCCGGAGGTGTTGGTGAAGGCCTGATATTCAAAAAAGGGGAGATCATCAGAAAAGTTCCCGAAGATAAACTTCTTGAAGCACTGAAGAACGAGCTCGATAACTGGCAGGAGTAAAATGATAGAAAACTGCAGATCTCTATTTGAGACCATTCCGAATCTTACGATATCCGACAGGGAGACCCGTGATATCTGTGATGATATTTATGTTGAACGTATGACCCTCAGAAGATCTGAGGGCCGTCTTCATGTTTATCTTTGTTCGGAACATCCGATACATAAAAGGATAATTAATAAACTGGAGCGGGAGATGGCAAGGCAGCTGTCAAACGGCTCTATAAATGTGACTGTTCATGAAAGATTCCGCCTTTCGGCACAGTATACACCGGAAACTCTGCTTGACGAATACCGGGACAGCATTTTGTATGAACTGAAGAAATACAGCCCTATTATGGCGAATATCTTCAAAAATACGGCATGTGTTTTCGAAAACGGCGGCATAACACTCCAGCTGCCTTCCACGGTCATTTCCGACGATAAAAGTGAAGAACTTGCAATGATAGTCGACAGGATCGTCAACGAGCGCTGCGGCCTTTCTGCCTCTGTAAATATAAGCGAAAAACATTGCAGCATGAAGAAGTCCGGGTCAAATACGGATATTCTTAAAAATGCTGCCAGGGATATTACATCCCGCATCTACAGCGGCAGTGAAGGAAGTTCAGGCGAAGAAGGTGCTGACGAAGAAGTACCGTTTGCAGGTTCAAAAACAGTCGGGCATGCTGCGGAGGAAACATCCGGAGCAGGAGAAAAACACGATAAGCAAGCCTCCGTTGATAAGGGCAAAGAGCAGAAATTTGCTGCCAAGGATCCGGATACTATCTATGGCAGGGATATCCCGGATGAGGAACTGACGGAAATAAAAGATATTGATGAGCTCTCCGGGCGGATAACTATACGCGGAGATATCATAAGCACGGATTACCGTGAATTGAAGAGCGGTAAATGGATCATAGCGCTTGCAGTCACCGACTATACCGATTCCATGAAGGTGAAGTTATTCGTAACGGCAGAAAGCGCCGAGGAGCTTAAACCCCTCCTTAAAAACGGCGTGTCGCTGAAAATAAAGGGCACGGCTGCAATGGATACCTTCGATAAGGAGATTACGATAACCTCTGTTTTCGGAATCAAAAAGATCCCGCCATTTAAAAAGACACGCGAAGATCTTTGCAGCGAAAAGAGAATAGAGCTTCACTGCCATACCAAGATGAGCGATATGGACGGAATTACCGATGCAAAGGATCTTGTAAAGCAGGCGTACAAATGGGGACATCCGGGCATTGCGATAACCGACCACGGAGTAGTACAGGGATTTCCCATAGCCAACCACGCAGTTGAAGATATAGATAGTGACTATGTAAAGAAATACTCAAAGGAACATCCGGAGGCGACGAAGGACGAGCTGAAAAAGCTCCACGCCCCGTTCAAGGTCATATACGGCGTAGAAGCTTATCTGGTCGATGACCTGAAAAAGGCAGTCAGGAATGCGGATGATACGCCGGTCGATTCAAAAGCAGTCGTTTTTGATATAGAGACCACGGGCTTTTCACCAATAATGTCGAAGATCATAGAGATCGGCGCGGTCAAGGTCGAAAACGGGAAGGTAACAGACAGATTCTCGGCTTTTGTAAACCCCGGAGTACCTATACCATATAAAATTGAGAAGCTCACGAGTATTACCGATAACATGGTAATAAACGAACCGGATATATCAGTTATTCTACCTGAATTCATGAAATTCTGTGAAGGCTGCTATCTGGTTGCTCATAATGCGGATTTTGATACCAGTTTTATCCGTAAGAACTGTAAAGATCTGGGCCTGGATTTTGAATTCGCCTATGCCGATACCGTGGCAATTGCAAGGTACCTGCTCCCTGATCTTAAGAACTATAAGCTGGATACCGTGGCAAAAAGGCTGAATGTCAGTCTGGAAAACCATCACAGGGCTGTAGATGATGCGGAATGCACCGCTCATATTTTCCTGAAGCTGGCTGCCATACTCAGGGAATCGGGAGTCACTACACTGGCGGAAATAAATGAAAAAGCTGTAATAGACAGTGAGACTATAAAAAAGCTTCCGACATATCACGCTGTGATCCTTGCAAGAAATGAGACAGGGAGAGTAAATCTTTATACCCTGATCTCAAAATCACACATCGATTATTTCCATAAACGGCCGCGCATCCCGAAGAGCATCTATAAGCAGTATTGCGAAGGACTCCTTATAAGCTCGGCCTGTGAAGCCGGTGAACTTTACCGTGCTATGCTTCGCGGGGCGACCGATAATGAGCTTGCTGAAATTGCGTCTTTTTATGATTATATCGAGATACAGCCGGTAGGAAATAATGAGTTCATGATCGCCGATGAGAATAACGATATGGTCACCTCGGAGGATGATATCCGTGCGTTGAATAAAAAGGTAGCATCAATAGGGGAAGCACTTGGCAAACCGGTCGTTGCTACGGGAGACGTGCATTTTCTGAACCCGGAGGACGAGATATACAGGCGTATAATTCAGGCCGGCATGGGATTCCCGGATGCGGATCACCAGGCTCCGCTGTATTTAAGAACGACTGACGATATGCTGGAGGAATTTGCGTATTTCGGTTCCGAGAAAGCCAGGGAGTATGTTATAGATAATCCGCGTAAGATCTTTGACATGTGCGAGCGAGTTTCGCCGATAAGACAGGGCAAGTTTCCGCCGGTTATCGAAAACTCGGATAACGATCTGCGTGAGATCTGCTACAGGACCGCGCATGAGGTCTACGGAGATGAGCTGCCTAAGATCGTTACGGACAGGCTTGAAAGAGAGCTGACATCGATCATTTCAAACGGTTATGCCGTTATGTATATCATTGCTCAGAAACTGGTCACAAAATCCAATTCAGACGGCTATCTGGTAGGATCAAGAGGGTCGGTAGGCTCATCATTCGTGGCTACGATGTCAGGCATTACGGAAGTAAATCCGTTAAGCCCTCATTATCTCTGTCCGGAATGTCATTACGTGGATTTCGATTCCGAAGAAGTAAAGAAATACGCAGGAAGATGCGGCTTTGATATGCCGGATAAAAACTGCCCTGTCTGCGGGAAACCGCTTAAAAAGATGGGCTTTGACATACCGTTCGAGACCTTCCTCGGATTCAAGGGAAATAAGGAGCCTGATATCGACCTTAATTTCTCCGGTGAATATCAGTCGAAGGCGCATAAGTATACCGAGGTCATTTTCGGCGAAGGGCATACATTCCGCGCCGGGACTATCTCTACCCTGGCCGACAAGACAGCATATGGTTATGTGAAAAAATACTTTGAAGAACGCGGGGTAACCAAAAGAGGCTGTGAGATGGACAGGATAGTAGGCGGCTGCACGGGTATAAGACGTTCCACGGGTCAGCATCCCGGGGGAATCGTCGTACTTCCACACGGCGAAAATATCAATTCATTTACGCCCATACAGCGGCCGGCCAATGACATGACTACAGACACGATCACGACGCATTTTGAATATCATTCGATAGATCAGAACCTGCTTAAGCTTGATATACTCGGGCACGATGATCCGACGATGATAAGGATGCTTAAGGATATAACAGGAACAGACCCGCTGGCTATCCCGCTTGACGAACCAAATGTCATGTCCCTTTTCCAGAGCACTAAGGCGCTGGGAATCAAGCCGGAAGATATTGGCGGATGCAAGCTTGGATGCCTTGGCGTGCCGGAATTCGGAACAGATTTCGTTATCGGAATGTTGCTGGATACAAAGCCTTCCACATTTTCGGAGCTTGTCAGAATTTCGGGTCTGTCTCATGGTACGGACGTCTGGCTCGGAAACGCGCAGACTCTTATCGTGAACGGGGATGCGACACTGTCCACGGCTATATGTACACGTGACGATATCATGCTTTTCCTGATACAGAAGGGCGTGGAGAGCGAGCTTTCGTTTACCATCATGGAAAGCGTAAGAAAGGGAAAAGGACTTAAACCCGAGTGGGAAGATATAATGCGTGAGCACGATGTTCCGGAATGGTATATCTGGTCCTGTAAGAAGATCAAATATATGTTCCCGAAAGCCCATGCGGCAGCCTACGTTATGATGGCATACCGTATCGCATGGTATAAGATCTACTATCCGCAGGCATATTACGCGGCTTACTTTTCCATCAGAGCAACTGCTTTTAACTATGAACAGATGTGCATGGGAAAAGAAAGACTGCAGTATTATATTGATGAGATACAGAACAGCGATGATCCGAAAAAAGCGGATCAGGATGCTCTGAAGGATATGAAGATCGTTCGTGAAATGTACGCCAGGGGCATAGAATTTGAGCCGATAGACATTTATAAGGCGGATCCGAAACGTTTTACGATAATCGACGGTAAGCTCATGGCGGCTCTTAATACGATAAAAGATGTCGGAGATACTGCGGCGGAGTCACTTTCGGCTGCCGCGAGGGAACGAAGATTTACCTCGAAGGATGACCTGAAAAGCCGCGGAAAAGTCAGCGCTAAATCTGTGGAATACATGGCAAGCCTCGGACTTCTGGAAGGCCTTCCCGAGACAGATCAGCTGTCGTTATTCGATCTTCAGTAAACTGCTGCAGAACGAAAAACATTTTTATAAAAACATTGTGGAGCGTAAGGCCATCAGAGCGATTCAGAGATGGCAGAGGGCAGTGTAAAGGTGAATGTCGTGCCGACATCCGGAGTACTGACAACATTGATCTTCTGACCGTGTGCGGTCAGGATCTCTTTAACGATCGCCAGTCCAAGCCCGCTGCCTTTGGGGTCCTTGCCGCGCGAAAGATCGGTCTTGTAGAATCTGTCCCAGATCTTGCTTATATCATTGCTTGAAATGCCTATACCGTGGTCACTCACGCGGATATAGGCTTTTTTCTGTTTTTTAGACGATTCGATCTCTATAGTGGTATTGGCCTTACTGAATTTAATAGCGTTGTCAACAAGGTTGTACAGAACCTGCTGTATTTTCGAATAATCGGCATTTACCATCAGGATCTCTTCTTCGAAGATCAGATCAATTACGATATTTTTCTGTATGCAGCGTCCTTCAAAAGAGGCCGCTGTTTCTTTTAGCATTTCATTAATATTGAAATTGGAAAGTTTAAGCTCCTGTGATCTTGAATTGACCTTGTCAAGCGTGAGCATTTCCTGGCTGAGTTTAGCCAGACGGTCGGATTCAGCAATAACTATTCCGAGATATTTTGATTGCATCTCAGGCGGTATGACACCGTCCTGCATGGCGGTGGCATAACCTTTGATGGATGTAAGGGGAGAGCGGAAATCGTGAGAGATATTAGCAATAAAAGCTCGTTGCCTGTCACCTGCTTTATCCAGCTCATCGGCCATGTAATTCAGTGTGTTGGCAAGATATCCGGTCTCATCGGAATTATTAAGGTCTATCCTGTATTTAAGATTCCCTTCGGCAAATTCCTTTGCACCTTTGGTGATCCTGCCAAGCGGATTTATCACCCAGAAAAAGATCAGGAGAAGAATAATGAAGAAAATAATGAAAATAAGGATAACGACTATATGAACAGAAGCGAGAATGCTTTCACGGAGGGATATTATCTGGGACATGGGAATGTGTATGACTACATAGCCCTGTATGATCAGGTTGGAGCTTACGGGCGTCATGACGGTAAGACGGTCTCTGACAAAATATCCGAAGAAATCTCCTGTCCAGTAGTAGCCGGAACCAAGCGAGACTCTGTCAAAACCGGAAACACGCTCATCAGACTCTCCTGTGTATTCATTCGCGGAATTCAGTATGATCTTGCCATCGTCAGTCATAAGCCAGATCTCTGAGCCCTGGTAAGCAGCAACATAGCGCAGAAGGGTATGAAGGGAATCAAGGCTTTCGTCCTTGTCGGTCAGATCCGCGGCTATGTTCTGGGCTTCGGAATAGACCTGACGACTCTTAAGACTGATGATATTGTTCTCTATTATCTTTGAACCGACAGTCGAGATAAGTATGAATACAGCCAGGGCAAGAAATATATATGCAGTTATGAATTTCCTGATCAGCTTGAAACCCATATCAATTCCTTATTTCAAATTTATAACCGATCCCCCAGACGGTGGAAATGTTCCATGCTTCATTTTCGCCGAGCTTTTCACGCAGTCTTTTGATATGTACATCGACTGTACGCGTATCGCCAATATATTCATAACCCCAGATGTGATCGAGCAGCTGTTCGCGGGTGAACACCTGATTAGGAGATGAGGCAAGGAAATAAAGAAGCTCAAGCTCTTTTGGCGGCATGTCTACGGTATGTCCTTTGTATTCTACAGAATAGTTCGTAAGGTTTATGGAAAGGTCCGGATATTCGACATATTTGCTGTTCTGCTTTGGCTTGTCGGTCTGAGCGGGGGCGGGCTGGTATCTTCTCAGCACTGCCTTGATCCTTGCAATCATTTCCTTAGGATCAAAGGGCTTTATTATGTAATCATCCGCCCCGAGCTCAAGTCCGAGAACTTTATCAAATACTTCCCCCTTGGCGGACATCATGATTATCGGAAGATTCGAAGATGAGCGTACTTCGCGGCAGACCTGATATCCATCCATGCCGGGAAGCATAAGATCGAGCAGGACAAGATCAGGATCGAACTCCTTAACGGCTTTGAGCGCTTCCTTGCCGTCGCCGACGATCATGCATTCGTAACATTCCTTTGTAAGATACAAGGATATAAGCTCTGCTATATTTTCATCGTCATCTACGATAAGTATTTTCTGTTTGTTGATCATGCTTTTTCTCCATTAATAGGCGCTGGTAATATTGATTAAGGTCGATTGTCATTCAGAATTCTGCTATGGTTACACCGGCGTCGCCTTCGCCGTGTTCGGCAAGATGAAATTTCTTTACCGACGGATGAGACTTAAGATACGCGTGGATACCCGAGCGCAGCGCCCCCGTTCCCTTTCCATGGACTATACGGACGGAAGAAAGGTGTGCAAGGATGGCGTCATCCAGGAATTTGTCAAGCTCGGGTATGGCCTCGTCTACAGTCTTGCCCAGCAGCTTTATTTCTGAAGCGGCGCTCAGGGATTTACCGTATCTGATCTTTCCCTGACCGGATGAGACGGGGCTTTCCTTTGCGGGAACGGCTTCTTCAAATGCCGGTTCCAGATCGGAAATATGTACCTTTGAGCGCATTATACCCATCTGAACGAACAGGTTTCCTTTGTTGTCCGGTACGGATCTTACTATTCCGGTAAGATTCATGCTAAGTACATGTACCTTATCTCCGGGCTTTATATCTTTGACCGTAAGAGAACCGGACGATTTAGGCCTGTTTTTTACAGACAGACGTGATTCTTTGTCTTTTAACTGCTCACGAAGACCGGCGCGGTCTTTTTCGAGCGCCTTTATATCTGCAGATGAAGAGCCATGCTTCTGAACATTTCTGATGACGGCATCGGCGTATTCTTTTGCTTCTTTTAGGATACGCATCGCCTCTTCATTTGCCTCGGCGACCATCTTTTCCCTGCGTTCGCGAAGTTTTTTATCCTGTGCGGCAAGGCGCTCATGCATTTCTTTGGAGCTGGCCCTCATGTTTTCAATCTCTTCTTTTTCTTTCTCGAGCTCGACACGGCTCTTTTCAAGATTGATAAGCACTTCTTCAAATGAGATATCATTTTGCTTAAGCTGTTTTTTTGCACTGTCTATTATGTAGTCGGGGAGACCAAGCTGTGAGGATATTGCAAATGCGTTTGATTTGCCGGGCGTTCCTATGAGAAGCCGGTAAGTCGGTTTAAGCGTTTCTATATTGAATTCACAGCTTGCGTTTTCGATACCATCAGTTGACAGGGCGTACAGTTTAAGCTCGGCGTAATGTGTGGTGGCGATGGTCCTTATCTGCGATTTGTGCAGATGGGAGAGTATCGCTATGGCAAGAGCCGCTCCTTCTGTCGGGTCGGTGCCGGCGCCAAGTTCGTCAAACAGGACAAGAGAGTCCTCATCCGCATTGTTGATTATTTCGACCTCATTCTTCATGTGTGAAGAAAAGGTACTCAGAGACTGTTCGATGCTTTGTTCATCACCTATATCCGCAAATACATCCTTAAATATGCCAAGCACAGACCCCTGCAGCGCGGGGATATGCAGCCCTGCCTGTCCCATGAGGGTAAGCAGACCGGCTGTTTTAAGAGATACTGTTTTGCCGCCTGTATTCGGACCGGTTATAACAAGCTGGTCGAAGGTATCACCGATACGCAGATCAATGGGGACTACCTTGTTTTTATCGATAAGCGGATGCCTTGCCTTGTGCAGATCTATGCGTTTGTCATCGGAAAAATCAGGTTGGTTCGCATGCATTTCGTTGGCAAGCGCGCCCTTGGCGAAGATGAAATCCAGTTTCGTCATGAGTTCGAGATCCGTCGATATGGAGCCGGAGTGTTCAAAAACTTCTGAACTTAAGGCAGCAAGTATGCGTTCTATTTCTTTTTGCTCTTCTCCGAGAAGTTCCTTGATTTCGTTGTTCAGCTTTACGATCGCTATCGGTTCTATGAAAAAGGTATTGTTGGAGGATGACTGGTCGTGTATCATGCCCTGCACGGCGTTTTTATATTCGGCCTTTACGGGTACGCAGTATCGTCCGTCCCTCATGGTGATTATGCTGTCCTGCAGATACATTTTCATTGACCCGGTAAGGAATGCGTTCAGGGATGAATGTATCCTGTCCTCAGCGTGGCTGATGGACCGTCTGATAGATGAGAGGGCGCGGCTGGCGTTATCGCTGACTTCCGTTTCCGAAAGCAGACACCTTCTTATCTCTGAAGAGAGAGAAGAGCAAGGCTCCAGCGAATTAAAATAGCTGTCAAGACAGTCGCTTTTGGCGATGCTGTCCTCATGGTGCCCATAGGATTTTACGCGGGCGGTATTTTCCAGGAAACCCGCTATGGAAAGAAGTTCTGTCTGGTTCAGTGAAGCGCCGAGTTCGAGCCTTTTTACGGAGGCGCCGAGTTCTTTGACGTTGCCGAAGGAAATATTACCGTTGCGCAGCAGTCTTGAAGATGCGGCGGCAGTCTCTTCCTGCATTGTAATGATCTCTTCTTTATTGTCGGAAGGGACGAGCGCCCTGCAAAGAGCCTTTCCCGGTGCGCTGGAGGCACGGCTTTCAAGCATCGCGATTATCTTATTATATTCAAGTATCCTCAGTGATTTTTCTCTCATATGATCTGCCTTTGGAATTAATTCACGACCCTGCCATAAACGGATGCGAATAATAATATTTATTTACATATTTTACAATAATTCGACATTTACGAAAAGAGGTTATTCATAAAATGTTCATATTTGGCTGATATTCTGAGGTGCATGATACTTTCCGGGACGCATCCGGAAAAGATGTTTTTTGATCAAGAGGTTCTTATGGATAACGAGAAGGATCGGGACGAGAATACAGGTCAGGAAAAAAACGAACAGCAATATATAAGACAGACCATAAAGGGCAAGCCAATCAGTAAAAAGACAGCGGCAGCCAGATTTGCCATGGCCTGTATTTTGGCTGCGGTTGCAGCAGTTATAGCAGCATTTGTATTCGTATTTACGCTGCCGATTGCCGAAAGAGTGGCTGGGCATACAAATAATTCCGAAAGGGTGGAGATCCTGAAGGATGACAGCGGGTCGGATAGTATATCTGCAGAATCAGAAGAGACAGTCATGGAAGTGCAAAGTGATTCCGTGGAGACATCTGAAACTGCGGCCGGATCCGAATCGGGAACAGCGGAAAGCGTAACGGATATTGTTTCGGCAGGATCGTCCGAACTGACGATAGAGCAGTATGTCAATATGCAGAACCGCATGATGGATATTGCTGCAGAGGCAGAAAGATCACTGGTCACGGTATCTGCAATTTCCAGTTCAATGGATTATTTTAATAATCAGCTTGAGAAGCGGACTCAGACGAGCGGGATCATAGCTGCATCGACCGGTGAAGCATATTATATCGTCTGTTTGTCTTCGATCTTTAACAATATTGAGCGTATTCAGGTCACATTCAACGACGGCTATATTACTGACGCGATATATCAGAAAAACGATCCGAATACCGGACTCGCAGTGCTTAAAATAAATGCGTCCGAGATTCCGGAGGAGACGGGAAATAATATAAAGGTTGCAGAACTCGCAGATACATTTTCCGTAAGTACGGGCGATACCGTAATAGCCATGGGTTCGCCAAACGGGTACGGGAATACGGTCTCGTTCGGCAGGATCACTTCAACCGAAAATATTATTTACTGCTTTGACAGTCAGTATAATCTGCTTGTTACGGATATTATTGGTTCGGCAAAAGGCAGCGGAGTGCTGGTCGATCTGAATGGTGTGATAACAGGTATTCTTAATCCGGCTGTCACCACGAGCGGATCAAGTGTGGTCTCGGGAATTGCAATGTCGCAGCTGAAACCGATGCTCGAAAAGCTTTCAAATAATGAAACCATTCCGTATATCGGTATTAAAACGATGGAAGTAACCGGCGAAGTATCAGATATTACCGGTATACCGGAAGGACTCCTTGCTACCAGCGTGGCGAAGGATTCGCCGGCGTTTTACGCAGGAATAACGGTATATGATGTGATCGTAATGATAAACGAAAGCAAGATAAGTACGATAAACGATTATAAGACCACTCTTGACTCACTTGAGTCCGGACAGACAGTGAGCATAAAGGTTTTGCGAAAGGGCGCCGAAGGTTACGCCGAAATAGAATTTACCGTAGAGATCGGAGAACTTGAATGAAATATCTTAATGAATATTCCGACGGCAGCAGACTGTCGGGAATATATTTCTGCAAAAGCAAAATAACAGCAACCACGAAGAATGGAAAATCATATTATAATTTAACTGTTTCGGATAAGACTGCGTCCATGGATGCCAAGATATGGGATATTAACTCCGGTGCCATAGATGAATTCGATGCGCAGGATTATATAGATATCGTCGGAGAAGTAAGTAATTATAATGGTGCTTTGCAGCTGACGATCAGAAGGCTGAGGGTCGCTGATCCGTCGGAATACAGAGTAGAAGACTATCAGCCTAAAAGCCGTTATAATAACGATTCGATGTTTGAAAGCCTCATGAGGTTTGTAGAACTTGTTGAGGACCCTTATTACAGACGTCTGCTTGATTATTTCCTTAACGAAAACGAGGAAACATCCCGTCTTTTCAGGAGCAGCTCAGCAGCTAAAAGTATTCATCATGGGTTTATAGGAGGACTTCTTGAACATACTCTGGGAGTTGTAAGGCTGTGTCAGGTCTACACAAAAGCGTATACTTTCCTTAACAGGGATCTGCTCCTTACGGCGGCCATACTTCACGATATCGGAAAAATCAGAGAGCTCTCGGCTTTCCCTGAGAATGATTATACCGATGAAGGCCAGCTTCTCGGGCATATCATGATAGGAGCGGAGATGATCCACGACGCTGCAAAACAGATAGATGGATTTCCGCAGATACTTGAAGACCAGCTGAAGCATTGCATCCTGTCACACCACGGAGAGCTGGAATACGGGTCGCCAAAAAAGCCTGCACTTGCCGAGGCTGCGGCGTTGTCGCTGGCTGATATTACAGATGCCAGGATGGAGACATTCAGAGAGATCCTTGAGACAAATCAGGGCAAGGACGGATGGATAGGCTATAACAAGATATTTGAATCCAATTTGAGGCGTACATATACTTATGATCCGGAAAAATGATGTTGTAAGAATTATGATAACCGATCAGACCGCTACGGGCGAGGGACTGGGGAAAGTTGACAGCTTTCCCCTGTTTGTTAAGCACGCAGTGATCGGCGACGAGGCTGATGTGATAGTAACGGCGGTCAAAAAGACATACGGATACGGAAGGATAAAGCAGATAATAAAACCGTCAAGGTACAGGGTGGAGCCTAAGTGCACCGTCTGGAAGCGCTGCGGTGGCTGTCAGCTTTTATCGATGTCTTATGAAGGCCAGCTGGAATATAAGACAAATAAAGTCCGCGAGGCGTTAAGAAGGATAGGCGGGCTTCAGAATATTGACGTAGAACCGGCTGTCGGAAGCGATCTTGTTTTCGGGTACAGGAATAAGGCTCAGTATCCGGTCGGAAAAGATAAAAACGGAGAGATCGTATCCGGTTTTTATGCCGGCAGGACTCATGAGATCATTCCGAACACACACTGTGCTCTTGCTCCGGAAGACTTCGGTAAGATCCTCGACGCTGTCATAAAATGGATGAAACGGTTCAAGGTCGCGGCATATGACGAAGTAAAACATACGGGAGTCGTAAGGCATGTCTTTTTAAGAAAAGGCTTTAAGACCGGGGAGATCTCCGTATGCCTGATCATCAATGCCAGAGAATTGAAGCATAAAGAGGAGCTTATAAAAACGCTTTCCGGTTTTGAGAATATCAAAAGCATAAGCATATCGGTCAATCTCAGCAATACTAATGTTATCATGGGAGACGATGCGGAAGTAATATACGGAAAAGACCGGATAGAAGATCTCCTCGGAGACGTTTCCTTCCTGATCTCACCGATGTCCTTTTATCAGATAAACCATGATCAGACAGAAAAACTTTATAATTGCGTTAAGGAATTTGCGGGACTTAAAGGGTCGGAAACTGTGTGGGATCTTTACTGCGGCATCGGTACGATTTCCTTGTTTTTAGCGGAAAAAGCAGGAAAGATCGTAGGAATCGAGGTCGTTGAACGCGCCGTTGAGGATGCGAAAGAGAACGCCTGCCGGAATAATATTACGAATGCGAAATACTATGCCGGTGATGTTCAGGAGCTTTTCCCGAAGCTTTATAAAGAGTATTCCGGCGATGAAAATATTGTAATCATAGATCCTCCGCGTAAAGGCTCCGATGAAAAAACACTGGCGACGATAGTTGAGCTTGGCCCTGAAAAAATGATCTATGTCAGCTGTGATCCTGCCACACTTGCGCGCGATCTGAAATACATGACAGCCAACGGATACGAAGTGAAGAAGGTAAGACCGTATGATCTCTTCCCAAATTCGGTCCACATCGAGAC
>CADBMM010000079.1 GCA_902795795.1 uncultured Lachnospiraceae bacterium
CAGCTTATCGACATCAAGTATATCAAGCGCTTCTTCAGCAATAGCTTTCGTTATTTCGCCATTGTATCTGACCTCAGCAAAATCCCTCACTCTTTTCAGGAGCCTGTTTGCGAGTCTCGGAGTGCCTCTTGATCTTCTGGCTATCTGAGCGGCTCCTTCCTTCTGGATGTCCACCTTAAGAATTTCCGCCGAGCGGAAAATGATCTGCATCAGCTCCTCATCGGTATAATACTCCATATGATGCGAGATCCCGAACCTGTCCCTTAAGGGATCTGTAAGAAGTCCGGCCCTGGTTGTAGCGCCTACCAGCGTAAATTTTGGAAGTTCAAGCCTTACTGATCTTGCAGAAGAACCCTTGCCGATAAGAATATCTATCGCATAGTCCTCCATCGCAGGATAAAGCACTTCTTCGACCTGACGCGAAAGCCTGTGTATCTCATCTATGAAGAGCACATCTCCTTCATGTAGATTGTTGAGGATTGCTGCCATTTCGCCGGGCTTTTCTATTGCCGGCCCGCTGGTGATCTTGATATGCACGCCCATCTCATTGGCTATTATTCCGGCCAGCGTTGTCTTTCCAAGCCCCGGAGGTCCGTAAAGAAGCACATGATCCAGAACGTCTCCCCTGTTTTTTGCTGCTTCTATATATATCTTCAGCGTTTCCCTCGCCTTTTTCTGCCCTATATATGCATCCATCGATGAGGGCCGCAGTCCGCCTTCTATTCTTTTGTCTTCATCCGTTACCGAAGTTTCGATAATACGTTTTTCCATTAGTTCCTATCCGTTTAATTAATTGATTTGAAAGCCCGTATACATTAATGCATGGCATTAATGAAAGCTGATGTAATTGACCGTTTATCAGAACAATAATTTAAGCGCCGCTTTCAAAAGCGACTCGGAGTCGTGACCCTCACCGGAAGAAGCTGCTTTTCGTACAGCTTTCAGTGAATCCGAATTGGAATACCCCAGAGAAACCAGCGCCTGAACGGCATCCGATATAGCTTCAGTATCTGTTGTTTCCACGGTAAACGTTTCTGACTCCTGCTTTATCACGTCTTCCAGATCGAACTTGTCTTTGAGCTCCAGTATGATCTTCTGAGCTGTCTTTTTACCTATACCAGGTGCCTTAGCTATGGTCTTATCGTCATCCGTTAGCACGGCGAGCCTAAGGGCATCCGGCTCAAGATATGAGAGCACTCCAAGCGCCGCCTTTGGGCCGATCCCGCTTACTGTCAGAAGCAGCTTATAGACCTCCAGCTCTTCCTGCGTAAGGAATCCGAACAGTGTTATATCATCTTCTCTCACGCTCATGAACGTGAATATCTGCACCTCGTCTCCAAGATGCACCCTAACACCCTGATAGCTTTGCGGGACCAAAATGCGAAAGCCTACATTGTTTGCCTCAAGGATGATGCTTTCGGCATCCATATATTCAACTGTGCCTTTAATATATCCTATCATAGATATGTACTCCGGCGTTTTATTCTTCTTTACACTTAATTAAGTAATTATAACACAATTACGTGCGGCTTGTCTTGTAATAATTACAGCATTACGATTCTGATGATTTTTAATGTCTGACATTCTGTATCTGTGGTATTATAACGAAGAAAACGATCCCTATCAAGATTGTTCTGACAGTATGAAAGAGGTAAGACCCGAATGCCGGCATACAGTAATATTTATTTTGCTATTACAACGACAGGCTCCGATCCGCGGATGTCGCATATGATCACTGCCGGACTGGCATATGAGGAAAATGAAAAGCTGATCTTCCGTCAGGAGACTCTGGAAAAGCCTGCAGATGAGCTTGCATTATTGAAAAGGCTTGCTGATATGCTTCGAAATACTGGCGGAAATATTATATCCACGACCTCAGATATACAGTACATAAAATCAAAGTATTCTTTTTATCGGCTTTCCGATCCTCTTTTAGGCAGAAAAACAGTTTATCTTGAAGACATGCTGAAAACTGCCGGTTGTTCCGGCAATGACAGATATGCATATGAAAGCAGGATCGGTTTCGAGAGGAATTCGATCCTGAATGGCAGTTTATTTCCTGGTGAATATACGGAATACCTTCTTACAGGGCGTAAGGATATAATCGATGAACTTATAACCCACAATACTGATGATCTCAAAAGCCTTGCGGCAGTATTCAGATCCGCCTCCGCTTCAGACCCGTTCACTCCTGAAAATATTATAATAAACTCTGTGATCGCGAATGACGGCTTACTTACGATCAGATTCTCTCTGGCTGATACTCCGGCCGCAAAGGAAGGCATTGAGCTTCAAGGGACTGTCAGAACTCCGGAGGACGCCTTAAGATACAGCTTATGTGCCTGCTTTAATACCGGCGAGTTCAAATGTGAGGCTCTGCGGGGCGAACTCAGGTTCTATTTTGAGAATTACAAAGATTATTACTATCTTCCGATGGAGGGACGTGCGGTTCATAAAAGTGTAGGACAGTTCGTCGACCCGGCATACAGGAAAAGAGCAAGAAAAGAAACGGCATTTGAGCCGTATCAGGGGGATTTTTATCCTGCCTTTTCATCCGGAATAAAGCCCTGCTTTAAAAATGCGCCGGACGATGCGATCTCATTCTTCCGTCTGTCCGATGTTCAGGACAACGCTGCATTATCTGTCCTGATTGCAAATGCGGCGGAGAAATGCAAGAACAGAGATAAAAAATAAAGAGGCCGCAGCCTCTTTATTTCATGTACTCAGTATATATTACAGTGTTGCCCCGCAAGCGCTGCATTTGCCGTCCGGTGTCGGAACGGCGGTGGTATCGCAGTACGGGCATGTCACTGGAGCCCCCGCGGCTGACGCAACCGTCTCCGCAGCAGGCATTTGCTCATACCCTGCCTGTGGCGCCGCGTTTCTCATCATAACATTCTCTACAAAATCCTTGATCTGGTTGCCGATATTCAGGCATTCGTTATATTCATCCATGCTGGTGTCCCGTACAAGACCTTTGCCGACTGTCCTGACATTCCAGTTGCGCTCCTGCTCTCCCATGCGGTGCTGACCTGTCTTTACGGCAAAAGTAGTGAGCGTGAAGGCCATATCGTCAAAATACGGATTATCAACAAAGAGTTTCACTACAAATTCATAGGAATACTCATATTTCGGCGGATTATAGCTCTCACTCTTTCCGTCTACAGTACGTTTCAGCTCATGCTTCAGCTCGTTTATCTGCAGGTTGCAGCTTCTTGCATCGGCAAACTCCAGAATATCCGGATTGCCTTTCTGCAGATCAGAAGGCGCTGCGACTGTAAAGCGTCTGGTATTCTCATCGATAAGAAGCTTCTTTCCACCTTTTCCATATGAAGCCGTAACACGGAATTCATTGACCTTTTCCTTGTTTGCTTCTCTGTATGCAAGCTGTTCTTTGATCTGATCCACTGTGGAATGCCGTCTTTCGTCAAACCAGGGTGAAAGCTTTGACGCGCAGTCCTTGCAAAGGTTTCCGTCTTCAAGCTTGCGGTTACCGAGGAGTTTTATCTCTTCGCCGCATACATCACAGATCTTTTTTTCAAATAACTTTCCGAAAAATCCCATTTTATCCCTTCTTTCTGTTAAACGACCATAGCTAATTGTCCGGATAACGTGCTGCTTTACCATTATAATAACAGGTATTTCGGATATATGCACTACTGTTTTTCAGTACCTTATTTTTTCCGGTTCAACAGCATACAACGTCAGATATTCTGTGATGGGTGTATCCATGAATTTCTTCGCGGCATCCTTTGTACTTCTACAATGTAAATATATACCCGGAAAATCAGTCTTCTATTGTCCTTAACAGGTTCTGTTTACATTTTACGCTGAATTGCAAAGTATAAGATGAAACCCCGGTCTCCAATGCATTTTGTATTTCAGCGATCTCTCTTGTAACATCTTCCAGGTTCCTGTACCAGGCGAGGAATGTATTCTGCGCTCCCCAAAATGACATATCGTTCCCATCTGCAGCAAACAGCGCGTACTTCGGGCTGTTCTTACCGCCCCTGAACTGCTGCGAACGAGTCACCTTTGAAGTACTGATGATCACCCCTTCATTCGGTGAAATGATCCTGATCACATCCGAAGATTTACTGTTCTCGGAATCGCCAGGCGTATTTTCTCCTCCCAGTAAGCTGTCCAATGAGATGTTCAGCTTTTTAGACAGGATCAAAAGCTTGTCAACCTCGGGATATCCTTCTCCCAGTTCCCATTTTGATACAGCCTGTCTGCTTACACCAAGCATTTCTGCCAACCTTTCCTGAGATAACCGATTCTTCTTGCGGATCGTCTGCAGATTTTCTCCAAAACTCATAATATCGCCCTCCTTTTTTTAAGGAGCTTATAGTTTGATCATCGTTTTTTCTACCAACTTCTATTTGCTTTTCCGCAACTTGAAGTTGCAATGTCTCTTGCTGACCCGATATATGATCGATTTTCACCGATTATTCCATTGGTATCTTTCAGTGCAGCTTCAATCGATTACGCAATGGAATGATCCATTTACTCAATAGTCACTTCGACGGTCCCTGTCATCTTATTACCCGACATTTCGATCCTGTAGCGCCCATCGTTCTCAATCTCAAATGTATTATAACCGAAATTGTAAGAATCTACGAAAAATATCGGATCCTTGCCGCTTTCAGCAATGCTAAGGAATAAATGTCCCCGCTCGAGCTCGGTGATATGGAACACTACGGTGTCTCCCTTTTTCAGATCATACTCTTTTGCCACAGAAGTGTTCAGTTTTTCAGCTTCCACTATATATCCCGCAGCGGTTTCCGACACCTCATAGGATGACCGGTATGACGACCAGAAAAACACCCCGATTCCCGCAATCAATGCAGCAATAAGAGCAAAGACACACACATACTTCAGCCGGATCCCCGATCTGTCTCCTGATACCAGTTTCTCATATTTATAGAACTGTACTGCCGTAAATGAGAAAATCACCAGATACAGGATAGCCAGCCCAAGAAAAACAAAAGAGAAAACATTCTGGTAAATACCCCCGCCACGAACACCTGCAGAATTACCCGCAGTATTCACAAACAGCTGCGGCATGATCACCAATACGAAAAGAATGATCAACGGAATAATTCTTCCCCTGAATACCCGTTTCATCATATCCAGTCTTGAGGCATCATCACAGAAGATCTCTTCTCTTTCCTCTCCGGTTTTACCTTCCTTTCGGAAATAACTGTAGCCTGCAAAATCGCATATATACTCCCATCCGCAATCTGAAAACATCTGGATATACTCAGCCTTGTTCCTGATTCCTTCCTGATTGTAATCAAGCCTGTAAGCCGCCTGCCCCGGCTCACATTTTTCAAAGTGATAAAACCCGGGAAATGTCGCATGAGTAAACCGCCATCCCTTTTCATTCATGTCACTCAGGTAGTCTTCTTCCTGCTGATACTGAGGAATCGTAAAATACTTAAAGACTGTTTTACTGTTTCCCATCATATCATCTCCTTCATGTTCCTGTAGAGCCGGGCGATCCTCTTCATCTCAAGATTTAGGACCTCCGTTCCCAGATCCGTAATCGAATAGATCTTTCTTTTCTCCTCTTCGCGGATGAATCTGATCAGTCCATCTTTTTCCATTTTTGAGAGGCTTCCATACATAGTTCCCGGCGCAAGAACGATATCTCCTTCTGTCATCTCTTTGACCATCTGGACTATTCCATAGCCGTGGTTTGGTTCTCTAAGACACAGCAAAATATAGAAGCCTGTTTCTGTCATAGGGACATATACTTTCTTAATATGGGCATCCATTATTTGCTCCTCCCTATTCCACTGCGATGCATCGCACTACGATGTAATAATAATATCGCAGTGCGATGCATCTGTCAAGTGATTTTAAAAAATGTTCATGGGGTAAATTTTGCCATCAGACGGCGAGACTTTACATCGGTAAATATTAAAACTGCAGGCTTTCGATTCTGCTCCTGTTTCTGTTTTCGCACCAGAAAACTGTTTTATCACTCACGTCATATACCATCGAAACTACCGTAGGACAGACTTCCTGGGAGACTTCTTTTAAGACCGTAAAACAATCGTCTGCAAAAAAGTCATCTCCCAGCGCCTGAATCATAGCTTCTGCCTTATGATATCTGTCCCACCCCATCCAAGGATGCTGTTCCGCATCCTGCTTGAAGGGTGAGAAGTTTGTCAACGTCGCATGATCAGTCTTTTCATAGTATTTGTATCCCTGTCCCGGAATGATATGAAGTACATTTCCGTCCCTGTCAGACAACGATGACATATAGGTGACCCCCGGAACACTGCACACCTTTTTATCCTTTGCGATCGCAAGGATCTCCTGCAGGGTCTTCTTTTGAAGCAGAAGGTCAATGTCCAGCATGATTATGTTTTCACTGTCACCTGTCGGATCACTGCGCTCATCGAACGGCCAGCAAGTAGGCATGCCTACAAAATCGCCTCTTGAATTTGCACCAAACAAAGACAGCCAGCCTTCTGTCGGATCATTGATCTCTATAAAGACACCTTCCTTAGCCGGACGCACCCTGTATTCCATACCGAGGATGTCCAGATTCCATCCGACGATCGTCTTTTTTTCTGTTAATAACAATACTTGTACACATATGATCAGTTCAATAAATTCCTATCTGTCTATTTATTTTCCAGCAGACTTACCCCTGCGCAAGCTGCTCCAATGCCTAACATTATTACAGCTGTCTTCGTATCCAGTTCTCCTGCCACGGAAAGCACTACAACTGCGATTCCCATCGCAAGACATACAGCCTTTGGTATAAGCGCTGCAATAGTTTTGACAGTTGGTTTTTCTTCCGAAGCGGCAGCCTCTTTTTTGATCTGCATTAGCTCATCAACAGACATTCCAAATATTTCTGCCAGTTTTGGAATAGAGTTGATATCCGGATATGACAAATCCCTTTCCCACTTGGAGACAGCTTTGTCTGTTACTCCCATTTTTTCAGCAAGTTCAAGCTGTGTCATCCCAAGTTCTTTTCTCTTGGATGCAATCATTATACCCATTGAATTTTTCATTTCGTCCTTTCTCCTTTCAGAACCGGTTTTTACTGACTGCATCTTAAATCTTTCTCCATTCTATACTCAACCGACCGGAAGTAGAATTTTCCCGACCTATAGTTTACCTGGGTTTAGAGCCCATTTTTCTACAATATAGCACAAAGGTTCTCCTTTGCATAGCGACACAAAAGGGTGACAAAAGAACGTACTAATCCTTTGTTTTCTTTTCATTCTTCCAAACTATTCCGCTTTTCATGCCAGAGATTTCCGACAAGATAGTACTTAAGCTCTGCCCTATCTTCTTGTTCCAGTCTTTCAAGTCTGTACCGCCTGTATACGACAGTGGTTATGCCGTTGTAAAATTCACTGCCCTCCTGGATCTTTAATTGACCCAAGTGCAGTTCCAGTTCCATTTCCGTTTTTTGCTCTATACCATATTTTTTTGCGATACCCAGCTTTTCGATAGCCTCTTCGAGTTTTTCGGGATAGTCTCTGATAATGCACCGTATACCCTGGGGATTTCCTTTATCGTCTTCGATATACGAAAGGAATCTGATGCTTTCCAGCCTTTTGCCCGGGAACAGTTCACCATACGTTCCGGGAATCGCAAGCACTACTGCGCTCGAATTTTTATGTCCTGTCTCTTTGCCAGGGATCGGAGATGATGCCCTATATCCAAAATCGACCCGCAGCTTGAAGATCACTTTGAATTCCTTTGATTTTTTCTTAAAAAGTGCCATGCGTTTTCTATATTTCACTCCTTCAGAGAATCTAAATCTGTTCAGACATTTTTACTTAAGCAAAGTATTGTCCGGGGCTGTCTTAAGGCACTCCGGATGCCTTTTTCCACACGTGGCCTAATCATGAGTGATCATATAGCGGACAACGGAAGCACAATTCTCTGCAGCATCTTTTTTAAACAATTCATAGTTCATTTCCTCAGAATCATCCGCCTTATCAGAAATAGCGCGGATAATGACAAACGGAATATCATTCAGATAACATGCCTGTGCAATTGCGCCGCCTTCCATCTCACAGCACATACCACCGAAATTGGACGTAATCGTTTCTTTTTGTTCTTTTGAGGAAACGAACTGATCGCCTGTACAAACTCTGCCTTCGAAAACCTGAACGTCAGGAGCGGCTTCATGCACAGCTTCTACAGCTTTCTTTCGCATTGTTTCATCCGCAGGAAATGCAGAAAGACCTGTGTACGGGATCTCCCCTTTTTCAAAGCCTATGTCTTCTACAGTAAAGTCATGCTGACAAGCATCAACCGAAACAACAATATCACCAATATCGATCTGATTGTCCAGTGATCCGGCAACACCGGTATTAATGACTTTCGTGCATCCGAAATTATTGATCAGCGTATTTGCGCATATCCCTGCATTCACTTTGCCCATGCCGCATTGGACGATGACCACTTCAACTCCATCCAGCTTTCCTTCACAGAATTCCATACCGGCGATGGTTGTTGTTTTGGAATCCGTAAGTATTTCTTTGAGGGAATTGACTTCTTCTTCCATTGCACCAATAATACCCGTTTTTTCTGATGTAATTCCATCAGCGTTTGAACATCCTCCAATTACAAGTGCTAAAATCAACACAGACAGTATCAAACAAATCGTTTTCTTCATAGTGTTTC
>CADBMM010000080.1 GCA_902795795.1 uncultured Lachnospiraceae bacterium
AGACCGATATCGCCAAGGGCCGCCGCTCCAAGCAGCGCATCCATTATGGCATGCAGGAGCACATCCGCATCCGAATGGCCCTTAAGCCCCAGCTCAAAAGGTATATCCACTCCGCCTATGATAAGCTTCCGCCCTTCCACAAGACGGTGCACGTCATATCCTGTGCCTATTCTCATCTATTCTCCTTTGTGGCGACAGGGAAACGTCCCATGCTGCCACTATCTTTCTCCTAATTTCAGGTTCGGCACAGCGTTAAGATCATATCCGCTGCGCACACCCTTCATGTATTCATAATAACCCGCGCAGGCGATCATCGCAGCGTTATCGGTACAGTATATCGGCGAAGGAGCATAAAGAGCGATCCCTGCCTTTTCGCATTTTTCTTTAAATGCTGCCCGAAGTGCGCTGTTTGAAGCCACGCCGCCGGCAAGCGCCAGCTTATCGGCTTTATACTCTTTTGCAGCACGCAGTGCGTTGTCCGTGAGCACATCGACTACTGCCTGCTGGAAGGACGCGGCGACATCAGGAACGCTTATCTCCTCACCTGTCATCCTGCATTTGTTCAGATAATTGAGCACAGCGGATTTAAGGCCGCTGAAGCTGAAATCATAAGAGTCCTCCAGGTGTGCCCTCGGGAATTCAATTGCAAAGGGATCTCCCTCTTTGGCAGTCTTATCGATCTTCGGCCCGCCGGGATACCCAAGGCCTACGGCTCTCGCCACCTTATCGAAGGCCTCTCCCGCCGCATCGTCTCTGGTGCGTCCAAGGATCTCAAACTCACCATAGTCTTTTACGATAACAAGATGCGTATGTCCTCCGGAGATTATCTCGCAGAGGAACGGCGGCTCAAGTTCCTTATTTTCTATATAATTGGCGGAAATATGTCCTTCGATATGATGCACGCCCACCAGCGGTTTTTTTGCGGCGAACGCTATGGCCTTCGCTTCAGCCACGCCTACCAGCAGCGCTCCTACAAGCCCCGGACCATAGGTCACAGCTATCGCGTCTATATCCGCCAGAGTCACGCCGGCCTGCGAAAGGCCTTCCTTAATGACCTGGTTTATCCTTTCGATATGCTTTCTCGAAGCTATCTCGGGGACTACCCCGCCGTAAAGTGTGTGTATATCGATCTGGGAAGAAATTGCGTTGGAAAGCACTTCCCGTCCGTTTTTTACGACAGATGCCGCAGTCTCATCACATGAGCTTTCTATTCCAAGTATCAGTATATCTTTCATTTTTCAGTCTTCTTCAAAATTAAGTTCAACAGACATCCCGTCTTTTCCGATGACCGTGCCCGGAAAGATCTTTTTAAGATCGTCAAGATACTGTTCGGGGCGCACCATCGAAGGTGAGTAATGAGTTAGCCACATTTCCGGAACGCCGGCTTCTGCAGCGAGCTTTGCAGCTTCGTTCATCATCATATGCCTGTTTTCTATTGCATTAGCGTATTTATCGTCTTCGCCATACATGCCTTCGCAGATAAACAGATCCGATCCCTTAGCGTTGACCGCTATGCTTTCGGTCGGCCTTGTATCGGTAGTATATGTCACTTTAATGCCCTTCCGGGCAGGTCCAAGCACCATGTCCGGCGTAAATGTCCTTCCGCCATCGGTTACAGTCTCTCCCTTTTGCAGCCGGCTCCAGAACTGAAGCGGTATGTCGGCATCCTTTGCCCTGACTGCATCGAATTTCCCGGTCCTATTTATTTCATATGAATAACCGTAGCATGGCATCCTGTGATTTACCTTGAAGGCTGTCACATTTATTCCCTGCACCTCGAATTTAACTTCCGGCTCGGTTAGCTCCATGGTCCTGATCTCAAAAGGAAGCTCAGGCGTGATCACCGTAAGTCCTCTTACCACCCTGTCTATGCCTTTAGGACCGATAAGCATCAGCGGCTCTGTCCGGTCCGAATTGGCCATTGCCAGAAGGATGCCGGGAAGTCCGCTGATATGATCCGCATGAAAATGGGTAAAACAGATGGTATCGATCGGCTTAAAGCTCCACCCGTGTTTATTTATGGCTATCTGCGTACCTTCTCCGCAATCCGTCAGAAGGCTGCTGCCGTTATATCTGAGCATCAGCGATGTCAGCCACCTTCTCGGAAGAGGCATCATTCCGCCGGTGCCAAGCAAACATACATCCAGCATTTATTTACAACCCCGTACTCTCGTGATAATTTCTGACCCAACCCCTGACCAGCTCGCCAAGGTCCCCGGTAAGCTCCGGCGCCTGCACGGCGTCCAGCTCCAGAATGACCGTGCTTCTTTCGCCGTCCGAAACATTGAGACGCTTTGCCTCTTCCTCAAAAGCCTTTGCGCCTCCATCCAGATAAGCTGCCACGAGGCAGGCCTTACGGCTTTCGGCACAGGAATGCAATTCACAGGCCTTGCTGAAAAAAGAACGGGCTTTGCTGAGTCTCAGAAGCTTTGCATATCCGCAGCCCAGATCGTAATAGACTTTATACCTGAAATCTTCCGATTCGTTATACAGCCCGCGTGTTTCAAGGATCTCCTCATAATTCTTTATGGCCTGACGGTATTTCTTCTGCTTCATGAACAGATCTGCCCTGAGTTTGAGCTTTTCGATTACGGGAAGCGCGATCTGTTCGTCTATTTTTTCGAATATTTTTTCCAGCTGGATCTGAGTATAGTAATGCCCGGAACGAAGTATTAGCTTAAGTCCCGCGGCGAATTTATCTTCATCCTCCATGACAGCATCCAGTTCGGAAGCAATATCCGGCCTGCCGCACTCTTTTTCGATCCACCCGGCCAGGCTGCTGCCGATAAGGTCCTCCTGCACGAGCGGAATATAATTGGCGATAAAATAGCACAGCTCTTCTATGGAATAAAGATTCAGCTGGACATTATCGATGCGGTATGGAGTTTTTGTTGCAAACGTATTGCATAATAAATAATTTCCCATATCAGCCGCGCTCCTCCGCCCTGTGCTCCGTCAGCGTTTCCGTCCATGTAAGCCCGGAAGACGGGAAGAATTCCCCAAAGCCCATGTCGGCGACCGTGATCGCACATTTTCCGGCTTCCTCATACTTAATAGAAAGTCTGAGCCTTGTCATCTTAGGCGGCCGGGACGGCAGCCCCGGAAGGGTCATCCTGAACTTACGCCTGATCCCGTCCGTCATGGAGCTCGTACGGAATATCACATCTTTTTCATCATTAAGTATGAATTCTATTTCATTTTTTGCTTTATACCAGTTGATCCCTGCCCTTATAAGCGGCTTGTACCCGGGTTCACCGTCTATCAGCATTTCCATCCCGATGTTTTCCGTAACGAGATCGCTTCCGATATAAAGAACATCCTTGAGTCTCGTTTCGCCGCTCCTGTCAAGAGCTGCAAGGCAGGCTCCCTTTGCGAAAAGATTGTTGCCGTAAAAAACCTTTCGTTTTCCCCTGCACAGCTGTGCCAGAGATTCCCTCGCCCAGTTCCTGTCAAAACCGCTTCCTACGAGAAATGCCGCGGAGTACTCGCCTCTGCTGGTAGTCTCTTTTATAAAATCCAGAAAGGCTGCGTCTCTTTCTTCCGGTTCGAATGGCAGGACCTGTTCTCCTCTTATCTTCGGGAAGACCGTTACCGGCTTGGTCTGACTGTTTTCACCTATTGAAAGAAAGCTCACCGTATACTCGTCCGGGAAATAATAAAGGGCCGCATCCCTGTTTTTTATATCTATCTTCTGATAAAACGTATGGAAAAAGAAGCACTCGGCATGATCCATGATCTGGCTTCTGCGTCCTTCAAGGCCGAGGATCGAAAAGGCCTTGTCGGCTGTTTCGGCAAACTCACGGGTTATGGAAGGCACGGTAACGACCAGTGAAAGGAGTTCATCCTTCGGGTCGGTTATTCCCGCGGATGTCAGAGAAAGAGCTATGAATTTAGCCAGAATAAATTCTGGTGAAAACGTCTTCCCGGCAAGTTCGACCTCCTGCGCACCCGAAGCGATATCAAATACGGCATCGACCTTCAGCGCCCCTTTGTGCGCAATAAAATAGTCGGCCTCAATACCGTATTTCCACTTATCATCCGCGGTCAGATACGCCAGACGGGCCGGGAACGATTCCCTGCTGCCTCCGGCGGTGACCATAACAGACTCCGCATCGTCTTTTTGGGCGTCATATCTGCAAAGCTGTGCCTCGTATTTATTCAGATCCAGTCCTATGATATATTCTTCTGCCATCTGTTCCTTTTATCCTCAGATAATATCAAAAAACTTTTCAGCGCAGGCTTCCTGTTTAAGATACATCCTGGCTTCCTCTTCAGCAGAGGTATTTGCCCCGGCGGCCATCGCCGCCAGTACTCTGTTGAGTATATGATAACTCGTCTTTCCCTTGGTCTTAGCCCTTGTGATAGTGACCTTTTTTATTTCCGTATCGTAGTATTCGCCCTTTTTCTTTACTGAACAATAATATTCAAGGGTCTCATTATAGAAGAGCAGGAATTCACGCCCGTATATACCTTTTACGAGTTCTTTCATCGGCTCGGTCCTGAAGTCGCCGTCGTCAGTCCTGAAATGAATGAGCACTGTACTTCCGCAGGGGAATCTCTCTTCAATAAAGGTCCTGTCAGCGATATCCATTCCTTCCGACAGATCGGGAGTAAAGTTCTGCATGAATGAAAACCGCAGTCCGTCATCACTGCAGTACTTAAGCAGCTTCTTTATTCTGGGCTTGTCAGCCTCAGGAATATTCTCGAGAACCGACTCGTGTTTGAGCCACGCTAAGTTGACAAGCTCCAGATGATCATCCTTTGTATCGCTAAGAGCCGCAAGGTATCTGGCCGTAGAAGGCAGGATACGCCGGCCTTCGAGCAGATAATATATACTCAGATACGTAAGATAAGCCCTTATGATGGATGAATTTCCGCCCGCCTTTGCATAGTCGTCCAGAACCAGCTCGCCTCTGTCAGAGATATAATGCACGAACATCGATGTGATGAGCAGCCTCTCTTCAAGCGGAGATATGTCTTTTACGACATCCTTTGCCTTCTTCCAGAGCACTTCCATCGCTTCCGGCGAACCGGCATAATATCTGACCAGGTATGTGATCAGACGATCTGTGTATTTCCCGCGTCCGAACAGATATTCGCACAGACTTAACAGTTCGTCATTACTGTTGTATTCGAACGAATAGATCCTTTCCTGCGCCAGCTCGAGCAGCATATTGTCATCGATACCTTCGTATCCGAGTATATTCACCAGATTAAAGGCTTTTTTATACTGCTCGAAATGCATAAGTATCTCGAATGTCTGCTTTTTATTGACCTGTCCGTAGGTGATCTCTCTTACGCGATCGGCAAATGATGAAGCATACGGATCATCGATCTGCCTGTAGAAATATGTAAGCAGTTTTCCTCTTAAGGTATCTCTGTATTTTCTCGTAAATTCCGGATTCTCCGCCGCTTTAAGAAAACTTAAAACGGTTCTGGAATTAACATCCATCTGCCAGCCGCGTTCATGACAGCAATAAAGCTGGAGGCCCGTATCCCAGACGCCCATGTCCACGCAGGCCCTTGATGAAGTCTTGACGTCTATAAGCGGCTCGATGGTATATGGTATGGTCGCCGCAAATCTTCTCTTCCTGTCATCTTCCAGAAGTATGCTTGCGTCAGGGCCGTAGATGTTCGGGAATGCCTCCCCGTCGTTAAGCTCATAAGAAGCTTCTTCGTTAAGAGAAGGATGGCAGACTATGACTCTCCTGATGTTTTTGTTGCTGCATCTCAGTCTGTGGGTGAACAGCACCTTGGCCATGGCCGAGGCTATTTCCAGATCTTTTCTCTTTACCAGGAATTCCGAATAAAGTACACTCAGATCGTCGCTGATCTTACTCTCCATCAGGTTCTTTACTGCAAAATCTCCCATTTTGGCTTTCAGATTATTGAAAGTCGCAGGATCCTTGTCTTTATTTTTAACGATCAGAGCATAGAAATATGCTTTTTTCTTATCTCCAAGCTTGTCATTAGCGGAAAAATACAGTTTGATCTGCTGTGGAAGATCGCTGTAATCATCATCCGCGCGGGTATCCATATAATGCTCATAGAGCAGTGTAAGCTTTATGCCCGATTCTACAGCTTTTTCATACCATGTAAAATATGACGGCCTGGCGGTACTGTCCTTCATGACATATCTGCAGACGGCTTCCAGAAGCTCAGCCCCCGGATACTGCTCATAACCGTTCTTAAGAAGCTGATAAAGCGCCGGACGGAATTCTTTATCAGATGTCGATAAAAATCCCGCTCTTTTCAGAAGGCTTTCGCTTAAGACTCCTTCTCTCTGTGCGAACAGGAGCACCCTAAGCGTAAACGGCGTAAGTTTCCTAAGAAGTGATTCCTGGGCGTCAAATTCCTTCCAGGCCTTAAAATACAGGAAGGGGCTGCAGCATCCTAACTTGAAGGCTTTTTCATATTCCGTAAGTCCCCATACAGGTTTATACGGAACCGATTCATCCTCTTTCATATACAGTGCCAGCAGAAGGCAGTTATCCGGCTCCTCCTGGTAATAAGCGTATAGCTGACGGGAAATATCCGTCTTTTCTTTGGGCAGCAGGCCTGTCCTTTTGGAAAGATAAAGGTAAAGGGCCTTTTCCCAGGGCTGCTCTGGCGTGAAGCCTCCCAGCTGCGTCTGCAAAAGCAGCTCGGCAGCTTTCACATTGTCATCGTTGCAGTATGCAAGATAAGCATCCGCAAAAAGTGTGATGCTGTCCTCTTTTTCTTCCTTAAGCTCTTCTACGAGCCTTAAGGAATCCTCGTACCATGTATGATAATCCATCTTCCGAAGCTGAAGGGCCAGGAAATTCCTGGCGAGCTTCAGGAGACGTTTCTTTCTGTATGTCTTTGAAATAAGCTTGAGATCGTCGTCCAGTTTTGCTTCTATCTCCATAACGATCTCATCGTAAGGAGTACGCAAAGCTATCCTTCCGCGGCTCTTCAGAGCGGAAAGCCTGTCCTTGTTTATCACATATTCAAGGCCGTATATCTTGCCTATGAAATCGTCGGAGGTTATGTTCTTTTTCTCGACCTCGATAAAATCTCCTGTGACTTCAACATCAATACTGCAGTAGCCCCAGGTGTTCCTGTAGATATAAAGTGTATCCTTAAGAGATGTGTTGATCTTATAAACGCTCTTCTCCTGTTTATCCGTGCTTATGCGGACCGGCTCTTTCTTTCCTGTCGCAACGAGAAATTCTTCCATGTGCTGATATGTAACAGGATTTGCAGAAAGGCCTTTGTATAAAGACCGATAGGGCGTATTTTTTCCGTTAAGGACATTTACCGGGAAATCGCTTGAAATGAATACTCCGAAAGCCTGCCGCGGATTCTTGTTGGCAAGCTTTGAGAAATCCTCGAGAGCCTGAACATCATCAAAATCTTCGGCTTTATCTTTTTCATAGACAGTAAGCTTTACCGGGATCTTTATTTCCCCGGCATCGGCTTCTATATAAATGTTCCCGGAAACGATGTCTCCGTCCGCAAGCCCGGTAATATCGAACTTTGCATGGATGCTGCCGTTTCCGATACCGGTATCTTCGAATTGTATCCTTTTGCTGTCAGCATAAACGTAGCCGCGCAGACGTGTCCCGTCGCCCGCTTTTACGCGTATGGTCTCGGAATACTCCGTGCCGGCTTCCAACACCTTTTCGATCATCTGCGTTGAACAGATGATCTCGGGCGCATCAAATGAATAAGTCTCTCTGACCAGCTCATCTATCCGTTTCTTCACGACCGGTTCTTTTGTCCTCCCCCTGGTGCCTTCCGCCTCTTTAGTCCCGCTCCCGGTTTTTGTCGAGGTATCTGGCTCTGCCATCGTTCCACAATATACGCGCTTTGGAATCTGTAAGCCTCCCTGCCACCGAAGCCTTTATCCCTTCGTCTTCAAGCAGCTTCTTAAGTTCCAGCGTGTTCTCCGTTATTATCAAAAGGCTTCCGGTGCTGTCGATCCTGTATGGATCTTCATCCAGGAATTCGCAGACTTCCACGCTCTCCTGTTTTAAAGGTATTGCCTTTATGTCTATATCAAGTCCGCCTGACAGACTCTCTGCCATATCCCACAGCTCTGCCAGAAAACCTTTTTCACCAAGAGTAAATATGTATGTATCCGGATATTTCCCGGCTATAAGACGGGCTTTTCCGGTATCGGCTTGATCAGATAATGATATTGCCGTATCGACAAGCTCTGCAGGATAGTATGACCGCAGTTCTTTTTCATGTGCCAAAGCCAGCTTTGCCGTACCCGAAAGCGCTATATGCTCTGTAATTATAATCCCGCGCTCGTGTCCGTTCTTCAACCTGCAGGCTCCTTTGCCGTTTATTCTTTACTGTACTGCTGCTGCTTCTGCCGCTGCTGCTTCTGCCGCTGCCTGGGCAGCCGCTGCTTCTGCTGCCTGCTGCGCTGCAAGATCCGCCGCTACCTGGTCCGTCGCAGATCCCGTCGGGAAGACCGCCCCGTTCTGGGCAGCACTGATCACTGCATAGATCTGTCCGAGATCCTGGGCCTGCATATATCCGTCCATGGCAGCAGTTACTCCGGCAGGCGCTCCGCGCACGCCGACTCTGACCTCGCCGTCACTCTTTACATAATGACTGGTTGATATCTGCTCCAGCCCGACCTGCACGCCGTCCTGGTAAATGACTTTGTATGCTACCGCATCGAGACCGTTATGGGGATCGGATACTTCCACCTGTCCGAAATCCAGATCCGCATCGTACAAATACACGATGCTTGCCGGCACTTCGTTCCATGCTTCACTGTAGAACCCGATAGTACGTCCCGCGGGTCTTGTTTCATGTCCGTAAATAACGAAGGTGACAGCCCCGTTTCCGGCGGCGCCTTCTATATATATCGGCGCATCGGTATTGTTTACGAATTTAAGATCAAGTATGTTATCCGCTACCGTTGCATCCATCGAAGGATCACAGTAACCGACGATCATGGAATGCGCATTTCTTTCGGTAACTGTCAGCTCCGATTCAAGGACCGCCCTGTAAAGAGTCGATGTGACCTGGCATATACCGCCGCCGACAGTATCAACGACGTGTCCGCCTTCATATCCGTTCGCTATCTGATATCCGTTTTCCACTGTGCAGGGCTCTATAAGGGCTTCCGCAGAGAACTCTTCTCCAGGGTAGATGACAGAGCCGTTGATCTTAGCTGTAGCCACCTCGATATTTACACATCTGGTCGCGAACTCCCCGCCTTCCGGATAATAGGTGGTTCCCATGCCGAGCACGGACGTTATCTGTGAAACGTCTGTTACATCCATTCCCTGGGCCGCGACTACTTCCGTCAGGGCAAGCATGCCGCCAAGGCCTCCGTGCCATGAGTTGCAGAGATATTCATAGAGAATATTTGCGGTCTCGTCGACCAGTACGTTATAACCGTTCTCCTTGGGGATCGTATAGAATGTTCCGTCGGCATTTCTTCCGAGCTTCATGTTTACCGGAGCCTTATTAAGCATAGTGCACTGTGTCGCCACTATGTTGTAAACGCTTTCCGGGTCGGCTGCGAGATCCAGTGAGAAGAAGACCGCACCGTTATCGCTGATATAATTGTCGATATCATACCTCTGGAGCACGTTGCCGTTGAGGCCTACCGAAGCTATGGTCTCGGCAAGATCCGTGTTTTCATAATAGATCCCGAGGTCCGCGCCGGTCACGTCCAAAGGCGTGCTGCTTACGAATATCTGTATGATATCCTGCCTATACTGTTCCATTTTGGCATCGATCACGGCCTGTATCTCTGCCTGCGACATTCCGGTGACGTCTATATTTTCAAGATATACTTTTCCGTCCCCGGCTACCGCAGCTTCTGTTTTCTGCGGCAATGCGAAAGCGGCAATGGCAATGCATGCTGCGAACCCTGCCGCGGTCATATATGATTTTGCGTTTTTAAATAATGACATATCGATAGTATTTTTCCCTTCAGAATTACAGATTCCCGGATCAGTCAGTTTTCCTGTTTCCGGTTTTGATCCCCTTATACTCCCTGCAATAGGCTGTAAGAAAACAGTTCTCACACTTTGGATTTCTTGCAAAGCATATCTGGCGTCCGAATGTTATGATCTGCATGTTGTATATGATCCAGTGATCTTTCGGCAGGACCTTCATAAGATCGTACTCTACCTTTTCCGGATCGGTCTCTTTTGTAAAGCCCAGCCTTTTTGATATCCGCTTTACATGAGTATCGACTACTATGCTCGGAACCTCGAAAATGTTCCCGAGAATGACATTAGCCGTTTTTCTTCCGACTCCCGGCAGCTGCGTGAGATCATCGATGTTATCCGGCACTTTCCCGCCGTATTTTTCACAGATCATTTTTGCGCAGCCTATGATATTTTTGGCTTTGGCATGGTAAAACCCGACAGAGTGTATGCAGTTTTCGAGTTCCGAAATATCGGCGGAAGCAAAGGCCTGCATATCAGGATATTTTTCAAAAAGCGAGGGCGTTACCATGTTCACTCTTGCATCGGTGCACTGGGCACTTAGAATGGTGGCTATTAGCAGCTGCTCCGCGCTTTGATGCGTCAGATAACATCTCACATCAGTCCCGTAAACGCCGTCTATAAGATCCAGGATCTCTTTTGTCCTTTTATTCATCTGCGATACACCATTTGCCTGTTTGTCAGATACTTAACCAATTTATTTTACCATATATAGTTTTTAATGTCCACGCAGAACGCTATCTTTCGTTCCTTTTTCAAGATGTCCGGTCCGATGTACATTTTATCTGTCGTACATGATATATGGTTTTTCCACGGTCAGCCCGCTTCTGCCGCCGCGCATTGACTCAATGCATACCATCGTCGGCTCTTTATCAACATACGGATAAATAAGCTGCAGACGCTTGGGCTCCAACCTGAAAGAGATCAGGGTGCTGATTATTTCCGCCAGCCTGTATGGTCTGTGGATCATGAAGAAGCTGCCGCCCGGCCGTACAAGCGTCGCGGCGCATTGGACCACATCTTTAAGTGTACAGGCCACTTCATGCCTGGCTATGGCTTTTTCCGGGTTGCCGCTATGCTTTCCGTCGTTTCCTGCCATATAAGGCGGGTTTGAAACGACAGCGTCAAACGAGGCCGGCCCGAAAATACCGACTGCATCCTTCAAATCAGCCTGCATCATTGCGACCCTGTCTTCGAGCCCGTTGTATTTAACGCTCATATTTGCGACGCTTATTATCCTCTCCTGGATATCTATCCCGGTAAAATGCTTTCCTTTTGTCTTCGCAGCCAGCAATATGGGTATTATCCCCGTGCCCGTGCCAAGGTCTATTACGTTTGCGCCAGGCTTTATATCAGCGAAATCCGACAAAAGGACAGCATCCACACCAAAGCGGAAACTGTCCTTCAATTGATAAATATAATAACCGTTCTGGAGATCGTCCAGCGTAAGCTCATCTGCTGAAATATCCATGCCTTACTCCATCTTTTCCAGCGCCTCAAGCTCTTTTATTTCTTCCTTTGAAAGGCCTTCTCCAGCCTCCGCCTCGGCTATTTCGTCTTTCACTTTCTGTTTGGCTTTTTTCTTTTTGTTTCTGACCTTGACCTGTATCTCATCGGCGTGATATTCAAAAAGCTCTTTTTCGTCGCCGTCCTCTACAAGCACCTTCACTGTCTGCAGAAGCACATTCGTGCTCGCAACTTCTCCCTCAGCTCCTGTGGGCGTAATTACGATATCTCCCTTTGACGGCAGCTTTTTATTCAGGTATTCATATGTCTTCTGCTCGTTTTTAAGGCAGCACATAAGCCTTCCGCAGGCGCCGGAGATCTTGGACGGATTGAGGGACAGATTCTGTTCCTTCGCCATTTTTATAGATACCGGTGCGAAATCAGCCAGGTATGTATGGCAGCAAAGCGGGCGCCCGCATATGCCAATACCGCCAAGCATTTTCGTCTCGTCGCGCACGCCTATCTGGCGCAGTTCTATCCTGGTACGGAAAATAGATGCCAGATCCTTTACAAGTTCGCGGAAATCGACACGTCCGTCAGCTGTAAAATAAAAGAGGATCTTGCTCTTGTTGAACGTATATTCAACGCCTACGAGCTTCATATCAAGGCCTTTTTCTGCTATCTTTTTCTTGCAGATATCATAAGCCTTTTTTTCGCTTTCCTTGTTCTCACTTACGATCTTACGGTCGTTGTCATCGGCTATCCTTATAATAGGCTTGAGCGGCTGGGTGATCTTTTCATCTTCCATGGCCGTCCTTCCAAGCATTACATGGCCGAATTCCAGCCCGCGGGCCGTTTCAACTATTACATCGTCATTTCTTTTTATGTCGAAATCCAGCGGATCAAAAAAGTAGACCTTACATGATGTGCTGAATCTTACACCTACTACATCTGTCATTTTAAAACCTCTTGATTTAAATGTTTACTCTTCCCAGATCGTCAGGAACAGAAGCTCCAGCACGAGTTCCGGGTTAACGTTTGCCTTAAGCCTTGCTTTGGCGGAATCTATTGCCTCGAGTATCGTCATCAGTCCTTCATAGGAGCTGACCGCCGCCCTGCTCTTAATGTTTTTCACCTCATCCTGGAATATTATCCCGTCTAAGTCGTTCGATGCCTTGAAATAGAGCACGTCGCGGAACCAGAGCGTAAATATGTCGAGATAATCGCAGATTCCCTGCTTGTCTGCCGCGATCTTTTTATCGAATTCCATCCGGGATATGGTATCCATATCTTTGGAATTTCTGAGAAAGCGGAGGCTTTCCCTCAGCTTGTCTTCAAAATCGCCGGCGCTGGCTATCCGCTTTGCCTTCCCCAGATTCCCCTGCGCGAATCTGGCCTGCAGTTTCGCATCATATGATGGCACTGCCATATTCGTCATCAGATACTGTGTAACTGCTTCATCGGAAAGCGGCTTGAAATTTATCATCACGCATCTCGAAAGGATGGTCGGCAGAAGCGCATCCGGATTGTCTGCCAGCAGGATGATATAAGCGTATTCCGGCGGCTCCTCAAGCGTTTTCAAAAGCGCGTTCTGGGCCTGAGTCGTCATTTTGGATGCTTCGGGTATAACATAGATCTTTTTATCGCTGCAGTAGGGCTTTATTTCAATATCTTCCACTACCTGCTTCCTTATCTCGTCAACTCCGACAGATCCGGCTTTTTCATGTGTTACAAAAACTATATCCGGATGATTTCCGGAAAGCACCATTTTACATGACTTGCACTCCATGCAGGGCTCTCCGCTTTGCTCTTCGCACAGAAGCGCCATCACAAAGCGTTTGGCAACATATTTTTTCCCGCTGCCTGCTTCACCGTTGAAAATATATGCATGCGCTATCTTTCCCGACGTTGCAGCCGCCTTAAGCCTGGCTATCACGTCCTCATGTCCGATTACGCCATCATAACCTTTTTCCGTCATGATCTTCTCCCTCTAAGCGCTTTATATGATCAGATACGGCTTTCACACATTCATCGACAGTTTTATCATTGCGAAATCTGACTTCGATCCCGGCATCGCGTATCTTTTCTTCAGAAAAATCTTCTTCATCGGCAAGATATCTCCTGCAGACCTCCGCATACGAAGGCGCCGCCTGCGCGGATTCTCTCTCTACCGAACGCAGAAGCCGGGTCCTGTCATCGCATTCGATATACAATGGACATACCCGTTCTTCACCGTAATATTTTTTCAGTCTGACAAACGACTCAAGAGTTCCTATACCGATATATGTCACATCATCTTTTATCCGGCCTTCGTCGGCTGTAAAGTAATACCAGTCGCCATGCACTGTCGGATAAACTCTTTTTTCAATGATCTTACCGGCAGCCTCCAGTTCATTCATATGGGCTTCATCAGTGAAATAATACTCACGCCCGTTCTGTTCGCCGCTTCTTTTCGGCCTGGTCGTATAGATCACCAGCGCTTCTGTATCCGGTAAGCCTTTCTTCATGAGCCCGGCATATACGCTGTCCTTTCCGGCGGCACTTTTACCGATCACGATATATATCCTGCCCATTGCTGACCTCCTAAGCCTTTTCTCCCATCTGATTATAACCGAATCAAAGAGCAATGGCAAATACTACGCAGTAAATATATCTATAAATCGGTCGTCCCGGCTTCTGTTTGAAAGTGCCGGGTATAGGAAGCCGCATTTCGGGGCTCCTGGTTCATATTCGCCCTTCAGCGGGCAGACCGCGCATACGATGTATTCATATACTTCTTCCGATTCGTCCTGATAATCTCCCGCGGAGGATTTGCGGGGGATATCGTATATTCCATATAAAACGATCACCGCGTACGGCTCGCCGGGACGGTATTTTTCCATTATAAGATCGTACAGCACGTCGAGCAGCGCATCGTTTTTGAGACCGCAGTCGGTTAAGCCGTACAGCAGCTGCTGCAATTCCCTCTGCCCGCTTTCCGGAGAAAACAGCACATCCGCGAAGCTGCCGTCTCCCGGTCTTTTTCCAGTAGCGAAGCTGTATCTTAAATACTCGTCATTCGTTTTCGAAAGCAGTACCGCCTTAGCGATCTCAAGATGTTTGCTTTTGTCTCTGGCCGGCAATTTCAAAAACGATGTATTGAAGCTGCCATCGAAATCGCCATCTGCATCGACATAGCACCCTGCTATCCTCGTGAAATTACTCCGCTCCAGATTCATTCTACGCGTAAGTTCAAGTATATCCTCCCGGTACACCGGAACGGTTCCCGGTTTTCTGTTGTCTGTCATAACATTATCCTTTTAATAAAAAATGGGGGCTGCCGAGGCAGCCCCTCTTACTGATCTCAGTTACAGGCTGCACTCGGGCCTGCTGCCGAAGAATGAGTATACATAGTCCGCGCAGAACTCCGGCGCATAGAGAGCGACTCCGTGGGAATCCAGCTCATCCCGGCTGCACTGCGAAAGGAATTTCGTGTGGATATCCGCACGGTTGTATCCGTACATCGTGACCATAGGAGTCAGCGATACGTCCGAAAGCGTCACCGGTGTGCCGTCTTTATGGAAATCAAAGGTTGCGTTCAGGCAGTATCCGAGCAGCTCATCCGCCTTTGTCTGTGCGGAAACGAAGTTGCCGATCGAATATGCGCAGAAAACGTTTCGGCCGTCGGATGTCGGTATCCACTCGGCTCCCTGTATAACATGGGGATGGGCTCCGATTATAAGATCAGCGCCGCATTCGGCTATGAATGACGCCAGCTGTCTCTGATTTTCACTTACCTCATGGCTGTCTTCATTGCCCCAGTGACAGCTTACGACTACTGCCTCCGCCATCTGTTTGGCCTGGCGGATCTGCCATTCGATAAGCTCCGGCTGGTCGAATGTGATGATATGCCCGGACTCACCGTCGGAAAAACCGTTGGATCCATATGAATAAGTCAGGAATGCTATCGAATGTCCGTTTACTGCATAGACGGGTATGTGAGCGTCATTGGTCCAGATACCGGTGGTAAGTATGTTCTTCGGCGCCTGATTCTCCCAGTAGGTCCTTGTCGCCAGAACACCGAAGTCACCGTAATCATAGGTGTGATTGCTTGCAAGACTGTAGATATCGAACCCGGCGTTATATAATGCGGTTCCGCTTGCAACCGGTGTTGAAAAGTTGGGGTAGCCTGCCGGCTCGATCGCATCGTTGATTATAGTCTCGACATTTATCCAGGAAAGATCCCTGCTCTGGAAATAGGGCGCGACATCAGAATAGAAATATGAAAAATCATATCCCTCGTAATCGGCATTTGCATATGCCTGATCTATCAATGTCTCATGGATAAGATTATCGCCGACTGCCGAAAATGTGATGTGGTCGGTCATTGCTCTTGGAGTCACGGTCATTGTACCCGGTTTATGCAGCGCATCTGCCGGCGCATTTTCCGTTACCTCGTCGATCTTTGCCTGCGCCGCTGCTGCAGTAGGAACGGCAAGCAGAGCCTCCTCAGAATATATCATATCCGAAAGCGACGACTGCCTGTACTCTGCCGCGATCCTTCCCTTTCCTACAACAATAAGGCCGACAAGCGCGACAACCACTGCGGAGATCTTTACTCCCGTAGAAATATGTATTTTACCCTTCATGATCCGCATC